>NZ_JBEXXN010000010.1:0-139071 GCF_040630445.1 Streptomyces sp. NPDC005805 | reverse complement strand
ACATCATGAAGAGCGAGCAGGCGTCGGTGTTCGGGTTCCCGAACCCGATGCTGGGGCTGGTCACCTACGGGATGGTCGTCGCGATCGGCATGGGCATCGTGGCCGGGGCCCGGTACCGGAAGTGGTTCTGGCTGGGGCTGAACGCGGGCTGCCTCTTCGGGGTCGGCTTCTGCACCTGGCTGATGCAGCAGTCCCTGTACGAGATCAACGCCCTGTGCCTGTGGTGCTGCCTGGCCTGGGTCGGGACCATCGTCATGTTCTGGTACGTGACCTCGCACAACGTGCGCAACGGGGTCCTGCCGGCGCCCGCCGGGGTGCGGTCCTTCCTCGGGGAGTTCACCTGGGTCCTGCCGGTGCTGCACATCGGGATCATCGGCATGCTGATCCTGACCCGCTGGTGGGACTTCTGGACCTCCTGACCGGCCCCCGCCCGCCGGCGGACCTCCTCCGGTCCCCGGCGGGCACTGTCGTACCCCTGGCATAGGCTTCACGGCGTGGAGCCCGATCTGTTCACCGCCGCCGCCGAAGACCGCCAGGAGAAGGACCCGGCCAGCAGTCCGCTGGCCGTCCGCATGCGCCCCCGCGTCCTGGACGAGGTCGTCGGCCAGCAGCACCTGCTCAAGCCCGGATCACCGCTGCGCCGCCTCGTCGGGGACGCGGGCGGCAGCCGGGCGGGTGCCTCCTCGGTGATCCTCTGGGGGCCGCCGGGCACCGGCAAGACGACCCTCGCCTATGTCGTCTCCAAGGCGACCGACAAGCGTTTCGTGGAGCTGTCGGCGATCACCGCCGGAGTGAAGGAGGTCCGGGCCGTCATCGACGGGGCCCGCCGGGCCGCCGGGGGATACGGCAAGGAGACCGTCCTCTTCCTCGACGAGATCCACCGCTTCTCCAAGGCCCAGCAGGACTCCCTGCTGCCCGCCGTGGAGAACCGCTGGGTCACCCTGATCGCGGCCACCACGGAGAACCCCTACTTCTCGGTGATCTCCCCGCTGCTCTCCCGCTCCCTGCTGCTCACCCTGGAACCCCTCACCGACGAGGACATCTCGGCGCTGCTGGACCGGGCGCTCGCCGAGGAGCGGGGGCTCGGCGGCGGGATCGCGCTCGCCGAGGAGGCCCGCGGGCATCTGCTGCGCATCGCGGGCGGGGACGCCCGCCGGGCGCTCACCGCCCTGGAGGCCGCGGCGGGAGCGGCGCTCGACAAGGGCGAGGAGGAGATCGGCCTCGCCACCGTCGAGGAGACCGTCGACCGGGCGGCCGTGAAGTACGACCGGGACGGCGACCAGCACTACGACGTCGCCAGCGCCCTGATCAAGTCCATCCGCGGCTCCGACGTGGACGCGGCGCTGCACTATCTGGCGCGCATGATCGAGGCGGGGGAGGACCCGAGGTTCATCGCCCGCCGGCTGATGATCTCGGCCAGCGAGGACATCGGCCTCGCCGACCCCACCGCACTGCCCACCGCGGTCGCCGCGGCCCAGGCGGTGGCCATGATCGGCTTCCCGGAGGCCGCGCTCACCCTCAGCCACGCGACCATCGCCCTGGCGCTCGCCCCCAAGTCGAACGCGGCGACGCTCGCCATCTCCGCCGCCCAGCAGGACGTGCGCGGCGGTATGGCGGGCCCGGTCCCGGCCCATCTGCGCGACGGCCACTACAAGGGCGCCGCCAAGCTGGGCCACGCCCAGGGGTACGTCTATCCGCACGACGTGGCCGGCGCCATCGCCGCCCAGCAGTACGCGCCGGACGCGGTCCACGGCCGCCGGTACTACGAGCCCACCCGCTACGGCGCGGAGGCCCGGTACGCGGACGTGGTGGAGAAGGTGCGGGAGCGGCTGCGCGGCGAGGCGAAACCACCCTCGTCCTGACGACCCGACAGACCCCGCGGACCCGACAGAACCCGCGGACCCGGCAGGCCGCAGGGACCCGGCGGCCCCGGCCGGGCCGTCAGCGGGCCGCCGCCTCGAAGAGCGCGTGCATCGCCCGGCGCAGTTCGGTGATGTCCCTGACCGGCACCGGAAAGTCGAAGCGCGCGTCGAAGGGCTGCTCACCGGTGAACCGCACCCGCAGCCCGAAGCGGTCCAGGGCCAGCGGTACCGCCCGGCGCACCGCGCCCGAGCCGTCGAGCCGCCGGTCGCCCACCAGCCCGCACAGGGCCTGCACCTGGTCGGAGTGCCCGGCGTCCAGGTGCTGGAGCAACTCGGTCTCGTACGCCGTGATCGGGTCGACGCCCGCCGCGGCGAAGGCTTCGGGCTCGACACCGCCCGCGCCCCACAGGTCGTCCACACTGGCCTCGCCCAGCTCCAGCCGGAGCATCATCAGACCGGGCTCGGAGGCGATGCCGGGGGCGCAGGTCAGCCAGCCGGAGAGCCAGGCCCGGCCGCGGATACGGTTGGGGACGGAGACCGGTGCCACATCGGTGATCTCCAGGACGGCCGGCAACTCGTCGTCCTGGGCGTGGGTGGCGGCGCGGACGACGGGGGAGTCGGCGGGGAAGAGCAGGAAGACCTCGCCGTCGGGCCCCACGGCACGGGCCTGGGGGGCGAGCTGCTCGGGCAGGGCGGTCTCGACGCCGGGCACGAGCAGTACGGCCGAGCATGTACTCTGTACGAGAGTTCGTGTGCGCTCGGCTGCTGACGGCATCCGGGTGATTTCAAGTCCGCTGGGACGCGGCTGACCATGAGCTGATCGGACCTCCGTCACCTCGACGCCCGACGTCTTCCCGACGTCCGACGCTGCGTCGGCGTTCTTCGTGCTGTCCGTGATGCGCTTGGTGTTCCCAGGGCGAGACATGCGATCTCCTTGAGTAAGGTAAGCCTAACCTAACCTACAATGGAGGTCTGGAGAACGTGCCTAACCAGTCGCGTCCCAAGGTCAAGAAGTCCCGTGCGCTCGGTATCGCGCTGACGCCGAAGGCCGTCAAGTACTTCGAGGCCCGCCCCTACCCGCCGGGCGAGCACGGCCGTGGCCGCAAGCAGAACTCGGACTACAAGGTCCGTCTGCTCGAGAAGCAGCGTCTGCGCGCGCAGTACGACATCAGCGAGCGTCAGATGGCCCGCGCCTACGACCGCGCGAAGAAGGCCGAGGGCAAGACCGGTGACGCGCTCGTCATCGAGCTGGAGCGCCGCCTCGACGCCCTGGTCCTGCGTTCGGGCATCGCCCGCACCATCTACCAGGCCCGTCAGATGGTCGTCCACGGCCACATCGAGGTCAACGGCCAGAAGGTCGACAAGCCGTCCTTCCGCGTCCGCCCCGACGACGTCGTGATGGTCCGCGAGCGCTCCCGTGACAAGGCCCTCTTCCAGGTGGCCCGCGAGGGTGGCTTCGCCGCCGACGGTGAGACCCCCCGCTACCTGCAGGTCAACCTGAAGGCCCTGGCGTTCCGCCTGGACCGCGACCCGCAGCGCAAGGAAGTCCCGGTCATCTGCGACGAGCAGCTCGTCGTCGAGTACTACGCCCGCTGATCCAGCCGGCGCAGTACCCACCGCAGCACCTCAGCCCGCCGTCTCCCCGCCGTTCCCGGTGGGGAGGCCGGCGGGCTGAGGTGTCTCACGGGCCGCCGGCGGTGCCGTCCGCTGCCGCGGCGGCACCGGCCGCACACCCCCGGGCGCGGCCAGCACCCGGCCCACCGCCGCGTCCAGCGACAGCGCCCGGCCGGTGCGCAGGCACTCCTCGTACCGGGCCGCCCCCAGCTTCGCCCGCGTCTGCTCCTCGCACAGCGCGCGCGGCGCCCCGAAGTGGGCCGAGCCGAAACGGGCCACCCCCACCGACTCCCACACCGGTGCCGTCGCCCCCATCAGCACCGCGGCCTCCACCGCGTCCCCCTCCGAGGCCGTCACCAGGGCCAGCAGCTCGATCGCCAGGACCAGCCCCACCAGGTCGTGGAAGCGGTGGTCGATCGTGACGCACTCCACCAGCAGTGCCCGCGCCCGCCCGTGCTCCTGCCCCGCCCAGGCCGCATGCGCCAGGACGTACAGCGCGTACGCCCGGGTCCACTGCTCCCCGAAGGACTCGCACACCTCCCGCACCTCGTGGCAGAGGGCGACCGCGTCCCCGGCGCGGCCCTGGAAGACCAGACTCATCGCCAGCTCGACCCGGCCCATCAGGACGTTGCTGTTCAGCTCGCCCGCCTCGTCGTACGCCTCCAGCGCACTCCGCAGCAGCCGCTCCGCACGCGGCATGTCACCGGACAGCAGCGCCAGACAGCCCCGCCGGTGCGTCGCGTACGCGCCCGCGACCCGGTTCCCCGTCCGCCGGGCGCCCTCGCCGCACTCGTGCAGGGCCGCGGCCGCCGCCGGCGCGTCCCCCTGGAGGACCGCGACATAGCCGAGCACCCACAGCGCCTTGAGCCGGGCGTCCTCGTGGCGCGTCCCCTGCGCCAGCGCCCGCTCCAGCCAGTGCCGCCCCTCGGCCAGCCGCCCGCACCCCACCCAGGAGAACCACAGCGTCCCCGCCAGATGCTGGCCCAGATGCGCCTCCTCCGGGCGCTCCAGGCACAGTTCCAGGGCAGCCCGCAGATTCGGCAGGGCGCTGTCCGTGAGTGCGGCGATCTCCGGCTGCCGGGGGCTGAACCACTCCAGCTCGCTCCAGGTGGCCAGTCCCATGTACCAGTCGCGGTGGCGGCTGCGCAGCCGCTCGGCGTCCCCGAGAGCCCCGAGCCAGTCCGCGCCGTACGCGCGGACCGTGTCCAGCATCCGGTAGCGGACCCCGGTCGGGGTGTCCTCGCGCACCACCACGGACTGCGCGATCAGCTCGCCGAGGACGTCCAGGACCGACTCCGCGGGCAGGTCCGGGCCGGTGCACACGTACTCCGCCGCCTCCAGGTCGAAGGGCCCGGCGAAGACGGAGAGCCGCGCCCACAGCAACCGCTCGGCGGGCGTGCACAGTTCATGGCTCCAGCCGACCGTGGTCCGCAGGGTCCGGTGCCGGGGCAGCGCGTCCCGCACCCCGCCGGTCAGCAGGGCGAACCGGTCGTCCAGCCGGTCCAGCAGCCCGGCGAGCCCCAGGGCGGGCAGCCGTCCCGCGGCCAGCTCCAGGGCGAGCGGGATGCCGTCCAGCCGCCGGCACAGCTCCCGCACCCGCTCCTCGTCCCCGCTCTCCGGTGCCCGGCCGGGCAGCACCGCCGCCGCCCGGTGCCCGAACAGCTCCGCCGCGTCCCCGGGCGGCAGCGGGCCCAGCGGCAGCACCGACTCGGCGGCCAGCCGCAGCGGCCTGCGCCCCGCCGCGAGCACCCGCAGCCCGGGGGCCCGGCGCAGCATCGCGCCCAGCAGCTCGGCGCACTCCTCCACCAGGTGCTCGAAACCGTCGACCAGCAGCAGGAGTTCGAGCCCGGCCACCCGGGAGAGCAGGACCTCGCGCGGCGGCCGGTCCGTGTGGTCGGTGGCGCCCAGGGCCTCCAGCAGCGCGTGCCCGACCAGACCGGGATCGTGCAGCGGCGCCAGCTCCACCTGGCGAACCCCGTCGACGTACCGATTCTGCAGCGCTGCCGCGGCGCGCCGTGCGAGGCGCGTCTTGCCGATCCCGCCCGCCCCGGCGACCGTCACCAGCCGCGCGGTCCCGAGCGCCGCGCCGATGGCGGCCACCTCCTCCTCGCGCCCGACGAACCGGTTCACTTCGGCGGGGAGGAGGCCCTGACCGGGGAGGGGAGAGGGGCCGGACGACGGGTCGGGTGCGGCACCGGGGCCGGGTGAGCGCTGCATAGGGCACGCAGCGTACCGACGCGTATGCGCTCCGTACAATCGCCCCTGTCCGGGACCCGGCGGGAGGGGGCCTCCGGGGCCGTAATCCGGTTCGGGGAGCCGGTCCCGGCGCGATAGGGTCGGTACCTGAAATCTTCAGGTACCGGACGACGAACCCGGACGCCGAACAGAGAAGACGAACAGAGCAGCCGAACAGAGAGCGGTGTCGCAGTGACCGGTGGAGAGGTTGCCGGGATTCTGGTGGCCGTCTTCTGGGCGATCCTGGTGTCCTTCCTCGCAGTGGTGCTGGTGAGGCTGGCCCAGACGCTCAGAGCGACCACCCGACTCGTGGCGGACGTGTCCGAACAGGCCGTACCCCTGCTCGCGGAGGCCTCCGCGGCCGTGCGGTCCGCGCAGACCCAGCTCGACCGGGTCGACGCGATCGCCAGCGATGTCCAGGAGGTCACCTCCAACGCCTCGGCGCTCTCCACCACCGTCGCCTCCACCTTCGGCGGCCCGCTGGTGAAGGTGGCCGCCTTCGGCTACGGCGTCCGCCGGGCGCTGGGCCGGGGGGACGGCCCGGAGCCCCGCCGCGACCGCCGCACGGTGGTCGTCGGCCGGACCCTGCCGGGCGCACGACGCAGCAAGCGGAAGGGCTGAGGCATCACCATGTTCCGCCGTACCTTCTGGTTCACCGCGGGCGCAGCCGCCGGCGTGTGGGCCACCACCAAGGTCAACCGCAAGCTCCGGCGGCTCACGCCCGAGAGCCTGGCCGCCC
Organism: Streptomyces sp. NPDC005805; assembly: GCF_040630445.1. Lineage (NCBI taxonomy): Bacteria > Bacillati > Actinomycetota > Actinomycetes > Kitasatosporales > Streptomycetaceae > Streptomyces > Streptomyces sp. NPDC005805. The sequence goes on along the minus strand of NZ_JBEXXN010000010.1, from coordinate 132,621 downwards.
AGGCGGCCGACAAGGCCGTCGAAGCGGGCCACCGCCTCAAGGAGCTCGCCCTCGACGTCCGCGCGCAGATGGCACAGCGCGAGGCCGAACTCGGCGAGGTCCTGGGCCTGAACGCCGACCCCGATCCCGAGCGGGTGCTCCCGGCCGGCGGCCGGCGGCCCGCCGTCGGCCCCGCGCCCGTCACCTACCTGCGCGGCACCGCCGCCGGGAACCACCGCACCACGCAGAACCCCACCGAGGACCGGGGCCGCCCCGGCACCTCGTACAACCGGAATGAGGACCACTGATGGAGTCGGCTGAAATCCGCCGCCGCTGGCTGAGCTTCTTCGAGGAGCGCGGGCACACCGTCGTCCCTTCGGCGTCGCTCATCGCGGACGACCCGACTCTGCTGCTGGTCCCCGCGGGCATGGTCCCCTTCAAGCCGTACTTCCTCGGCGAGGTCAAGCCGCCCGCCCCGCGCGTCACCAGCGTGCAGAAGTGCGTGCGCACCCCGGACATCGAAGAGGTCGGCAAGACCACCCGCCACGGCACCTTCTTCCAGATGTGCGGCAACTTCTCCTTCGGCGACTACTTCAAGGAAGGCGCCATCAAGCTCGCCTGGGAGCTGCTCACCAGCCCCCAGGACAAGGGCGGTTACGGCCTGGAGCCGGAGAAGCTCTGGATCACCGTCTACCTCGACGACGACGAGGCCGAGCAGATCTGGCGCGACGTGATCGGCGTCCCGGCCGAGCGCATCCAGCGCCTGGGCAAGAAGGACAACTTCTGGTCCATGGGCGTCCCCGGCCCCTGCGGCCCGTGCTCCGAGATCAACTACGACCGCGGCCCGGAGTTCGGCGAGGAGGGTGGCCCGGCCGTCAACGACGAGCGCTACGTGGAGATCTGGAACCTGGTCTTCATGCAGTACGAGCGCGGCGCCGGTGACGGCAAGGAGGACTTCCCGATCCTCGGGGACCTGCCGAGCAAGAACATCGACACCGGCCTCGGCCTGGAACGTCTCGCCATGATCCTGCAGGGCGTGCAGAACATGTACGAGACCGACACCCTGCGCGTCGTCATGGACAAGGCCACCGAGCTGACCGGCGTCCGCTACGGCGCCGAGCACGGCTCGGACGTCTCCCTGCGCGTGGTCGCCGACCACATCCGCACCTCCACCATGCTCATCGGCGACGGCGTCACCCCCGGCAACGAGGGCCGCGGCTATGTGCTGCGCCGCATCATGCGCCGCGCCATCCGCAATATGCGCCTGCTCGGCGCCACCGGTCCGGTCGTCAAGGACCTGGTCGGCGTCGTCATCGACACCATGGGGCAGCAGTACCCCGAGCTGGTCACCGACCGGGGCCGCATCGAGACCGTCGCCCTGGCCGAGGAGGCCGCCTTCCTCAAGGCCCTCAAGGGCGGCACCAACATCCTCGACACCGCCGTCACCGAGACCAGGGCCGCCGGCGGCACCGTCCTCTCCGGCGACAAGGCGTTCCTGCTCCACGACACCTGGGGCTTCCCGATCGACCTCACCCTGGAGATGGCCGCCGAGCAGGGCCTCTCGGTGGACGAGGACGGCTTCCGCCGCCTGATGAAGGAGCAGCGGGAGCGCGCCAAGGCCGACGCCAAGGCCAAGAAGACCGGCCACGCCGACCTGTCCGCCTACCGCGAGGTCGCCGACACCGCCGGGACCACCGAGTTCACCGGCTACGGATCGACCGAGGGCGAGTCCACGGTCGTCGGCCTGCTGGTCGACGGCGTCTCCTCCCCGGCCGCCTCCGAGGGCGACGAGGTCGAGGTCGTCCTCGACCGCACCCCGTTCTACGCCGAGGGCGGCGGCCAGCTCGCCGACCAGGGCCGTATCCGGCTGGACTCCGGCGCGGTCATCGAGGTCCGCGATGTACAGCAGCCCGTGCCGGGCGTCAGCGTGCACAAGGGCGTCGTCCAGGTCGGCGAGGTCACCGTCGGCGCCTACGCGTACGCCGCCATCGACGTGCGCCGCCGCCGGGCCATCGCCCGCGCCCACAGCGCCACCCACCTCACCCACCAGGCGCTGCGCGACGCCCTCGGCCCGACGGCCGCCCAGGCCGGTTCGGAGAACTCCCCGGGCCGCTTCCGCTTCGACTTCGGCTCGCCCAACGCCGTCCCCGGCACGGTCCTGACCGACGTCGAGCAGAAGATCAACGAGGTCCTCTCGCGTGAACTCGACGTCCACGCCGAGGTCATGAGCATCGACGAGGCCAAGAAGCAGGGCGCCATCGCCGAGTTCGGCGAGAAGTACGGCGAGCGGGTGCGCGTGGTCACCATCGGCGACTTCTCCAAGGAGCTGTGCGGCGGCACCCACGTCCACAACACCGCCCAGCTCGGCCTGGTCAAGCTGCTCGGCGAGTCCTCCATCGGCTCCGGTGTGCGCCGCGTCGAGGCCCTGGTCGGCGTGGACGCGTACAACTTCCTCGCCAAGGAGCACACGGTCGTCGCCCAGCTCCAGGAGCTGGTCAAGGGCCGCTCCGAGGAGCTGCCGGAGAAGATCGCCGCCATGCTCGGCAAGCTGAAGGACGCCGAGAAGGAGATCGAGAAGTTCCGCGCGGAGAAGGTGCTCGGCGCCGCCGCCGGTCTCGCCGAGGGCGCCAAGGACGTGCGCGGGGTGGCCCTGGTCACCGGCACCGTCCCGGACGGCACCGGCGCCGACGACCTGCGCAAGCTCGTCCTCGACGTGCGCGGCCGCATCCCGGGCGACCGCCCGGCCGTCGTCGCCGTGTTCGCCGTCACCAACGGCCGTCCGCTCACGGTCGTCGCCACCAACGAGGCCGCCCGCGAGCGCGGCCTCAAGGCCGGCGACCTGGTGCGCACCGCCGCCGGGGCCCTCGGCGGCGGAGGCGGCGGCAAGCCGGACGTCGCCCAGGGCGGCGGCCAGAACCCGGAGGCCGTGACGGACGCCATCGCCGCCGTCGAGCGCCTCGTCGCCGAGAAGGCGTGACGGGCGTGACCGGTGCGACGTCCGGTGCGGACGCCGGCCCGGCGGGGATGCGCCGCGGCCGGCGGCTCGCGATCGACGTGGGGGACGCCCGGATCGGGGTCGCCTCGTGCGACCCCGACGGGGTCCTCGCCACCCCGGTGGAGACCGTGCCGGGACGTGACGTCCCTGCCGCCCACCGGCGGTTGCGCCAGCTGGTCGAGGAGTACGAGCCGATCGAGGTCGTCGTGGGCCTGCCCCGCTCGCTGAGCGGCGGGGAGGGCCCGGCGGCCAAGAAGGTCCGCTCCTTCGCCCGGACCCTGGCCCAGGGGATCAAGCCGGTCCCGGTGCGGCTGGTCGACGAGCGCATGACCACGGTGACGGCCACCCAGGGGCTGCGCGCCTCGGGCGTGAAGTCGAAGAAGGGCCGCTCGGTGGTCGACCAGGCGGCCGCCGTCGTCATCCTCCAGAACGCCCTGGAGTCCGAACGGGTGTCCGGCAATCCGCCAGGAGAGGGCGTCGAAACGATTGTCTGATCGCGATACGGTAACGTTCCGCGCGATGCGGCCGTGTCCGAACAGCCGCCGCACAGACAAGAGGCGAACCGTCCGCACCGCCTCGCGGCCCTAGGGGATCGATGACTGAGTATGGCCGGGGCCCCGGCTCCGAACCGTGGCATCCCGAGGATCCTCTCTACGGGGACCAGGGATGGGGTGGCCGGGACGCCTCGGGCCAGGGCGGTTACGACGCCGGGCAGCAGCAGTACCCCCAGGGCCAGGGCGGCGAGGCCCCCTACGGTCACCAGCAGCCCTACCAGGGCGGCTACGACCAGCAGCGGTACGGCCACCAGCAGCATCAGCACCAGCAGCAGTACGGCACCCAGGGCGGCGGACAGCAGTACGACAGCGGTCAGTACGACACCGGCCAGTACGCCGCCCAGCAGCACCAGCAGCAGTACGGCGGCGGGCAGCCCTACGACCCCTCATGGGACACGAGTCAGCAGACGGCCGTGCCCTACGGTGCCGACCAGGCCGGCGGCTACGGCGGAGCCCCCGCGGGCTACGGCAGCCGCCAGGAGGCCGACTACTACGGCACCACCGAGGCGTACCCGCCCCCCGAACCCCCCGCCCGCCGGGGCCGCCCCGCCCCACCGCCGCCGCCCGAGCCGGAGGCCCCCACCGACTGGGACGCCGAGGCGGCGAAGGAGGAGGACCACCCCTTCTTCACCGGCCAGGACGCCCCCAGCGAGCGCCGCGGCGGACGCCGGCGCGACGAGGACCCGGACGACGACGGCTACGACGACGAGGACGACGACCCGGACGAGCGCCACGACGGCGGAGGCGGCCGGGGCAAGGGCAAGCGCAAGAGCCGCAACGGCCTGGCCTGCCTGGTCGTCGCCGCGGTCCTGGTGGGCGGCGCCGGCGGTGCCGCGTACTTCGGCTACCAGTTCTGGCAGAACCGGGACAAGGTCGAGGACTTCGCGGGGGCGGGATCCGGCCAGGCGGTCGTCGAGATCCCCAAGGGCGCCACGGGCGCCCAGATCGGCCAGATCCTCAAGGCGGAAGGCGTCGTCAAGAGCGTCGACGCCTTCATCCAGGCGCAGAACGACAACCCCAAGGGCACCAGCATCCAGGACGGCGGCTATGTCCTGAAGAAGGAGATGTCCGGCAAGGCCGCGGTCGAGCTGATGCTCGACCCCGCCAGCCGGGACAACCTGGTCTTCGGCGAGGGCACGCGCAATGCCCGGGTCTACGAGCTGGTCGACAAGCGCCTGGAGCTGAAGCCCGGCACCACCGCCAAGGTGGCCAAGGAGAAGGCCGGCACCCTCGGCCTCCCCGACTGGGCCAAGGGCCACAAGAACGTCAAGGACCCCCTGGAGGGCTTCCTCTTCCCGGCCGCCTACCCGGCCCCCAAGGGCACCGCCCCCGAGGTGCTGCTGAAGAAGATGGTCAACCGGGCCAACCAGGAGTACGAGAAGGCCGACCTGGAGGGCAAGGCCCAGGGACTCGGGCTGAAGAACCCGTGGGAACTGCTGACCGTCGCCAGCCTGGTCCAGGTCGAGGGCAAGACGGAGGACGACTTCCGCAAGATGTCCGAGGTCGTCTACAACCGCCTCAAGCCCACCAACACCGAGACCAACCAGCTCCTCCAGTTCGACTCGGCGTTCAACTACCTCAAGGGCCAGAGCAATATCGACATCTCCGAGGCGGAGATCAACAAGAACCAGGACCCGTACAACACCTACACCCAGAGGGGTCTGACCCCGGGGCCGATCAGCAACCCGGGCAACGAGGCCATCACCGCCGCACTCAGCCCGACCGAGGACGGCTGGATGTACTTCGTGGCGACCGACGGCATGGAGGTGACGGAGTTCGCCAAGAACCACGACGACTTCCTGAAGCTGAAGAAGAAGTTCAATGACAGCTAGCTGCGGTCCGGGGAGCGATACGGGCCGGCGGGCCGCCGTGCTCGGCTCGCCCATCGCCCACTCGCTCTCCCCGGTGCTGCACCGCGCCGCCTACGCCGAACTCGGCCTCACCGGCTGGTCCTACGACCGCTTCGAGGTCGACGAGGCCGCCCTCCCCGCCTTTCTGGCCGGACTCGACGCCTTCTGGGCGGGCCTCTCGCTCACCATGCCGCTCAAGCGCGCGGTCATCCCGCTGCTGGACGGCGTCAGCGACACCGCCGCCTCGGTCGAGGCGGTCAACACCGTCGTCTTCACCGGGGACGGCCGCCGGCTCGGCGACAACACCGACATCCCCGGCATGATCGCCGCCCTGCGCGAACGCGGCGTGGCGACGGTGGAGTCCGCCGCAATCCTCGGCGCCGGAGCCACGGCCTCCTCGGCCCTGGCCGCGCTCTCCCGCCTCTGCACCGGACCCGTCACCGCCTATGTCCGCAGCGCCACCCGCGCCGAGGAGATGCGCGGCTGGGGCGAGCGGCTGGGCGTCGACGTCCGGACCGCCGACTGGGCGGACGCCGCCGAGGCCCTGCGCGCGCCCCTGGTCGTCGCCACCACCCCGGAGGGCACCACCGACGCCCTCGCCGCGGCCGTGCCCGAGGCCCCCGGCACCCTCTTCGACGTCCTCTACGAGCCCTGGCCCACCCGCCTGGCCGCCGCCTGGGCGGCGCGCGGCGGAGCGGTGGTCGGCGGGCTGGACCTGCTGGTGCACCAGGCCGTCCTCCAGGTCGAGCAGATGACCGGCCGGACGCCCGCGCCGCTCGCCGCGATGCGCCGCGCGGGCGAGGGGGCCCTCGCCGCCCGCCACGCCTCCGCCTGACGCGCCCGCCCGCCTCTCGCCCGCCGGTCCCGGCCCCGCCACGCCTCCGCCTGACGCGCCCGCCCGCTCTCGTGGGCGGGGCCCGTACGCGTCTCGGCGGACGTCCGCCTGATGGGACGGTGTCCGGGACGCCTTCCCGGACATGGGAGGATCGGGGCAGGCGTACCAGGGCCGTGATCCCGGCCGTACCCGCCGGGAGCCCCGGGCCGCGCCGCCGCAGTTCTGAGCGCGAGCATGAGGAGCACCGTTGAGCAGGTTGCGTTGGCTGACCGCGGGCGAGTCGCACGGACCCGCACTGGTGGCGACGCTGGAGGGTCTTCCCGCCGGTGTCCCCGTCACCACCGACATGGTGGCGGACCACCTCGCCCGGCGGCGCCTCGGCTACGGGCGCGGTGCGCGGATGAAGTTCGAGCGCGACGAGGTCACCTTCCTCGGCGGGGTGCGCCACGGGCTGACCATGGGCTCCCCGGTCGCCGTCATGGTCGGCAACACCGAGTGGCCCAAGTGGGAGAAGGTCATGGCGGCCGACCCCGTCGACCCCGACGAGCTCGCCGCCCTCGCCCGCAACGCGCCCCTGACCCGCCCCCGCCCCGGCCACGCCGACCTCGCCGGGATGCAGAAGTACGCCCTCGACGAGGCCCGCCCGGTCCTGGAGCGCGCCAGCGCCCGGGAGACCGCCGCCCGCGTCGCGCTGGGCGCGGTGGCCCGCTCCTACCTCAAGGAGACCGCGGGCATCGAGATCGTCTCCCATGTCGTGGAGCTCGCCGCCGCCAAGGCCCCCTACGGCGTCTACCCGACCCCCGCCGACGTCGAGAAGCTGGACGCCGACCCGGTGCGCTGCCTGGACGCCGACGCGAGCAAGGCGATGGTCGCCGAGATCGACCAGGCCCACAAGGACGGCGACACCCTCGGCGGTGTCGTCGAGGTGCTGGCGTACGGGGTGCCGGTCGGCCTCGGCTCGCACGTCCACTGGGACCGGCGGCTCGACGCCCGGCTCGCCGCCGCGCTCATGGGCATCCAGGCGATCAAGGGCGTGGAGGTCGGCGACGGCTTCGACCTCGCCCGCGTCCCCGGCTCCCAGGCGCACGACGAGATCGTCCCCACCGACGAGGGCATCCGGCGCACCTCCGGCCGCTCCGGCGGCACCGAGGGCGGGATGAGCACCGGCGAGCTGCTGCGCGTGCGCGCCGCGATGAAGCCCATCGCCACCGTGCCCCGCGCCCTGAAGACCGTGGACGTGGAGACCGGCGAGCCCGCCGCCGCCCACCACCAGCGCTCCGACGTGTGCGCGGTCCCGGCGGCCGGCATCGTCGCCGAGGCCATGGTCGCGCTGGTCCTGGCGGACGCCGTCGCCGAGAAGTTCGGCGGCGACAGCGTCACCGAGACCCGCCGCAATGTGCGGTCCTACCTCGACAACCTGCACATCCGGTGACCGCCCCGCTGATCGTTCTCGTCGGGCCGATGGGCTCGGGCAAGTCGACGGTCGGCGAGCTGCTCGCCGGCCGGCTCGGCGTCCCCTACCGGGACACCGACGCCGACATCGTCGCCGCCGAGGGCCGCGAGATCTCGGACATCTTCGTCGAGGACGGCGAGGAGCACTTCCGGGCCCTGGAGCGGGCCGCCGTGCGGGCCGCCGTCACCGGCCACACCGGCGTCCTCTCCCTCGGCGGCGGTGCCGTCCTGGACGACGGCACCCGGGCGCTGCTCGCCGGGCTGCCGGTGGTCTACCTCTCGATGGACGTGGAGGAGGCCGTGCGCCGGGTCGGGCTGAACACCGCCCGCCCGCTGCTCGCCGTCAACCCGCGCCGCCAGTGGCGCGAGCTGATGGACGCCCGCCGCCACCTCTACACCGAGGTCGCCCGCGCGGTCGTCGCCACCGACGGCCGCACCCCCGAGGAGGTCGCCCAGGCCGTCCTCGACGCACTGGAACCGAAGGGCCGCGCCCCGGGGGAGCCGTCCCCCGAGACCCGGCACAACCCGGACACCCGGCAGGAGAAGCAGTGACCGACCAGGCAGTGACGCGTATCCAGGTCGGCGGCACGGCCGGCACCGACCCGTACGAGGTGCTGATCGGCCGGCAGCTCCTGGGCGAGCTGGGCGGGCTGATCGGCCCCGGTGTGCGCCGGGTCGCCGTCATCCACCCCGAGGCCCTCGCCGAGACGGGCGAGGCCCTGCGCACCGACCTCGCCGACCAGGGGTACGAGGCCGTCAACATCCAGGTCCCCAATGCGGAGGAGGCCAAGACCGCCGAGGTCGCCGCCTACTGCTGGAAGGCCCTCGGCCAGACCGGCTTCACCCGCAGCGATGTGATCGTGGGCGTCGGCGGCGGCGCCACCACCGACCTGGCCGGGTTCGTCGCGGCGACCTGGCTGCGCGGGGTGCGCTGGATCGCCGTGCCGACGACCGTGCTGGCCATGGTGGACGCGGCGGTCGGCGGCAAGACGGGCATCAACACCGCCGAGGGCAAGAACCTGGTGGGCGCCTTCCACCCGCCCGCCGGGGTCCTCTGCGACCTGGCCGCCCTGGACTCCCTCCCCGTGCACGACTACGTCAGCGGCATGGCCGAGATCATCAAGGCCGGCTTCATCGCCGACCCGGTCATCCTGGACTTGGTCGAGTCCGACCCCGAGGGCGCGCGCACCCCCGCCGGGCCGCACACCGCGGAGCTGATCGAGCGCTCCATCCGGGTCAAGGCCGACGTCGTCTCCAGCGACCTCAAGGAGTCCGGGCTCCGCGAGATCCTCAACTACGGCCACACCCTCGCGCACGCGATCGAGAAGAACGAGCGCTACAAGTGGCGGCACGGCGCGGCCGTCTCCGTCGGCATGGTCTTCGCCGCCGAACTCGGCCGCCTCGCCGGGCGGCTGGACGACGCCACGGCCGACCGGCACCGCACGATCCTGGAGTCCGTCGGGCTGCCGCTGACCTACCGGGGCGACCAGTGGCCCAAGCTGCTGGAGACCATGCGGGTCGACAAGAAGTCCCGGGGCAACCTGCTGCGCTTCATCGTGCTGGACGGCCTCGCCCGGCCGACCGTCCTGGAGGGCCCGGACCCGGCCGTTCTGCTCGCGGCGTACGGCGAGGTGTCCGCGTGAGCCGCCGGACGCTGGTGCTCAACGGCCCCAACCTCGGCCGCCTCGGCTCCCGGGAGCCCGATGTCTACGGCTCCACCTCCTACGCGGGTCTGGTGGAGTCCTGCCGGACCCTCGGCAAGGAGCTGGGCCTCGACGTCGAGGTGCGCGAGACCAACGACGAGGGGGAGATGATCCGCTGGCTCCACGAGGCCGCCGACGGATCGATTCCGGTCGTTCTCAACCCGGGCGCCTTCACGCACTACTCGTACGGCATGCGGGACGCGGCGGCCCAGCGGACCGCGCCGCTGATCGAGGTGCACATCTCCAACCCGTACACGCGCGAGGCGTTCCGGCACACCTCGGTGGTGGCGGCCGTCGCCAGCGGGACCGTCGCCGGCTTCGGCATCGGCTCCTACCGGCTGGCGCTGCGGGCGCTGGCGGAGGAGCTTGCCGACGCCTGACGCCCGCGGCGCGGGGGTGGCCGACCCGGCCACCCCGGCCCGGTGACGCCGAACGGGCCGGGCATGCGGGGCACTTCGGGAGACATCCGGCCGTTGTGAGAAGAGCGACTGGTCACGGTCGCACATCGGAACGGCTTCGGGAAGGTACCGTTCGGTGGCGGGAGGCCGAACGGCCGCCCGTTCAGCGTCAGTCGCACGAGACGGAGTGGCACCGGATGCAGCACGCAGTGGGGGCTCCGCCGCCACCGCCCCACGGACCGGGGCAGGGACCGGCGGGCCGGCCGCCCGGCGCCCATCACCCGGGACCGGTTCCCGGCCCCCCTGCCGGACCGCCCCCGCCGCTGGCCGCGCCCGCCCCGCAGGGGCCCGGGCAGCCGGGCCATGCGCCGGTGCATCCGCCCGTCGCCCCGCCCGTGCCCGGCGCTCCCGGGCACGGCTGGCACGGCCCCCTGGCCCGGCACCCCTCCGGACCGCAGCCGCCCGCCGGGCCGCCGCAGCCGGACACCACCGGCCATGTCCGCCTCCCCGCGGGCGAGCCCGTGCCGATACCCGCCCCGCCCCCGGCGGAGGGCGGCACCGGCACGGCGATGCTCGCCGTGCTCCTGATCGGCCCGGCCGGCGCGGGCAAGACCACCGTCGCCCGCCACTGGGCCCGGACCCGGCGCGTCCCCACCGCCCACATCAGCCTGGACGATGTGCGCGAGTGGGTCTGCTCCGGCTTCGCCGACCCCCAGGACGGCTGGAACGACCACTCCGAGGCCCAGTACCGCCTGGCCCGCCGCACCTGCGGCTTCGCCGCGCGCAACTTCCTCGCCAACGGCATCTCCTGCATCCTCGACGACGCGGTCTTCCCCGACCGGCCCGTGGTCGGCCTCGGCGGCTGGAAGCGCCATGTGGGCCCGGGGCTCCTCCCGGTGGTCCTCCTCCCGGGCCTGGAGATCGTCCTGGAGCGGAACGCGGAACGTTCCGGCAACCGCCGCCTCTCCGACGAGGAGGTGGCCGGCATCCACGGCCGCATGGCGGGCTGGTACGGCTCGGGCCTCCCGATCATCGACAACTCCACGTACGACGTGGAGACCACGGCCCGCGTCCTGGACGACGTCCTCGCCCGCGCCATCGCCAGCCCGCCCAGCTGGTAGCCGCCCCGGACACCCGCCGGGCCCGCGCCACGTCGGCCGCCCGGCGGGGCGCGCCGTCCCCGGCCGCCCGGCGCCGCCCCGCCCGGGAGAGCGCGCCCCGTTCCGGCCGCCCCGGAAGCCCGGCCCGCACCGACGGACGCGCCACCGGGCCGAGGCGGCGGCGGGCTCGTACGCTCGGAGAATGTCCGAGGTGTTCGCCGACCGGCGCGGCCGACTGCGCGACCGGTGTGCGGCGGCCGGGACCGCCGCCGTCCTGGTCTCCCGCCCCGCCAACGTCCGCTATCTCGCCGGCGCCGCCCCGCCCGGCGCCGTCCTGCTGCTCGGGCCCGGCGCCGAGGACGCGCTGCTCTGCCCCCGCGCCCCCACCGGCGACCCGGTGGAAGGACATCTGGACGACGGGCTGCGCACCGCCGTGCTGCCCGCGGGCGGCGTCGACCCCGCCGTGGCCGCCGCCGAGCGCGCCCGCGCCGGCGGGGCCGGCTCCCTCGCCGTGGAGGAGCACCATCTGACCGTCGCCCGGCACCGGGCGCTGGCCGCCGCCGCGCCCGCGCTGACCGTCACCGACCTGGGGACCGCCGTCGAGCAGCAGCGCGTCGTCAAGGACGAGGACGAGATCGCGGCGCTGCGGATCGCCGCCGAGATCACCGACCAGGCCCTCGGTGAACTCCTCGAATCGATCCTCGTCGGCCGCACCGAACGGCACCTCGCCCTGGAGCTGGAGCGCCGCCTCGTCGACCACGGCGCCGACGGGCCCGCGTTCCCCACCTGCGTCGCCGCCGGCCCCAACTCCGGGCTCCCCGGCCACCGGCCCTCGGACCGGCGGGTGGAGGAGGGCGACTTCCTGTCGGTCTCGCTCGGCGCCAGCTACCGCGGCTACCGCTGCGAGATCGGCCGGACCTTCGTCATCGGCACCTCCCCGGCGGACTGGCAGATCGAGCTGTACGACCTCGTCTTCGCCGCTCAGCGGGCCGGACGGGAGGCGCTGGTGCCCGGCGCCGCGTACCGCGAGGTGGACCGCGCCGCCCGGCAGATCCTGGACGGCGCCGGGTACGGCGAGAACCTCGCGCCCCGCACCGGCCACGGGGTGGGGCTCGAAATCGGCGAGGACCCGCAGCTGGCCCCTGCGGCCATGGGTAAACTGGACGCTTGCGTGCCGGTCACCGTCGAACCGGGGGTCCACCTCCCGGGACGGGGCGGTGTCCGGATCGATGACACGCTCGTCGTGCGCCAGGAGGCGGACGGCGGCCCCGAGCTACTCACCATCACGACCAAGGAGCTGCTCGCGCTGTAGGGCGCGTACCTCGGTCGTCCACCAGCGTCAGTCCAGGAGATTCCGCAACCGTGGCTTCCACGAACGACCTCAAGAACGGCATGGTGCTCAAGCTCGACGGAGGCCAGCTCTGGTCCGTCGTCGAGTTCCAGCACGTCAAGCCCGGCAAGGGCCCGGCCTTCGTGCGCACCAAGCTCAAGAACGTGCTCTCCGGCAAGGTCGTCGACAAGACCTTCAACGCAGGCGTGAAGGTCGAGACGGCCACCGTCGACCGCCGCGACATGCAGTTCTCGTACATGGACGGCGAGTACTTCGTCTTCATGGACATGCAGACGTACGACCAGCTGATGATCGACCGCAAGACGGTCGGCGACGCCGCGAACTTCCTCATCGAGGGCTTCACGGCCAGCGTCGCGCAGCACGAGGGCGAGGTGCTCTACGTCGAGCTCCCGGCCGCCGTCGAGCTGACGATCCAGCACACCGAGCCGGGCGTGCAGGGCGACCGCTCCACCGGTGGCTCCAAGCCCGCCACCCTGGAGACCGGTTACGAGATCCAGGTCCCGCTGTTCATCACCACCGGCGAGAAGATCAAGGTCGACACCCGTTCGGGCGACTACCTCGGCCGGGTGAACAGCTAACCGTGGCTGCCCGCAACAAGGCCCGCAAGCGTGCCTTCCAGATCCTCTTCGAGGCCGACCAGCGCGGGGCGTCCGTGCAGGACGTCCTCGCCGACTGGGTCCGGCACGCGCGGTCCGACGACCGTCAGCCGCCGGTCGCCGAGTACACCATGGACCTCGTCGAGGGCTATGCGCAGCACTCCGACCGCATCGACGAGCTGATCGCCACCTACGCGGTCGGCTGGACCCTCGACCGGATGCCCGTCGTCGACCGGAACATCCTGCGCCTCGGCGCCTACGAGCTGGTGTGGGTGGACGGGACACCGGACGCCGTGGTGATCGACGAGGCGGTGCAGCTCGCCAAGGAGTTCTCCACCGACGAGTCCCCCTCGTTCGTGAACGGCCTGCTGGGCCGCTTCAAGGACCTCAAGCCGAGCCTCCGCCGCGACCAGTAGCCCCTGGGCGGGGCGGCGAGCGAGCCGGCGGCACCGGGCCCGGTGCGGAGCGACACGACGTCCTCCGCACCGGGCCTGGCGCGTTCTCGCCGTAAGAAACGGGCCCCGAGGGGCCCGAACGCGCCGGAGGGCGGAAGCGGATGACCGCTTCCGCCCTCCGGCGTGACGTTTTTTCAGCGCTGATCCCGTCCGGGAATCAGCCCTCCTCGTGGGCGACCGCGCGCCGCGCGTCCGCGTCCAGCACACCCCAGCTGATGAGCTGCTCGGTCAGGACCGAGGGGGACTGGTCGTAGATCACGGCCAGGGTGCGCAGGTCGTCCTGGCGGATCGACAGCACCTTGCCGTTGTAGTCGCCGCGCTGGGACTGGATGGTGGCCGCGTACCGCTGGAGCGGGCCGGCCTTCTCCTGCGGGACGTGGGCCAGGCGCTCCAGGTCGAGCACCAGCTTCGGCGGCGGCTCGGCGGCCCCGCCCGGCGTGGTGCCCGGCAGCAGCTCCTGCACGGGGACGCCGTAGAAGTCCGCCAGCTCGGCGAGGCGCTGCACCGTCACCGCACGGTCGCCCCGCTCGTAGGAGCCCACCACCACGGCCTTCCAGCGCCCCTGGGACTTCTCCTCCACGCCGTGGAGGGACAGACCCTGCTGGGTGCGGATGGCGCGGAGCTTGGCCCCGAGCTGCTTTGCGTATTCGCTGGACATATAGCTCCCCGGACGCTGTGACAACGTGCGGCTCCGCCGCGCGACTGGTAACTCACTGTGAGGTTACGCAGCGTGACTTGGCTGAGTCAAGCCGAATGATCCGGACCGGTTTCGGCCACGGGCCGGCGTACCCGGATCAGTACACCCATCAAGCACTGGTAACGTGGACGGCGCAATTCCGACGTCCTTTAAGAACCGTCCCGTGAGGCGGAGAAGGAGGTCCGTTTCGTATGGACACACAGCACAGCCCCGAGGTCCCGCGCCCCGTTCTGGAGGCCCCGGACATCGCGCGGGTACTCACCCGCATCGCCCACGAGATCGTCGAACGCGCCAAGGGCGCCGACGACGTGGTACTTCTCGGCATCCCGACCCGCGGCGTCTTCCTCGCCCGCCGGCTCGCCGACAAGCTCGAAGGCATCACCGGCCGGAAGATCCCCGTCGGCTCCCTGGACATCACCATGTACCGGGACGACCTGCGGCTCAAGCCCGCCCGCGCCCTCGCCCGCACCGAGATCCCCGGCGACGGCGTCGACGGCCGCCTCGTCGTCCTCGTCGACGACGTGCTCTTCTCCGGGCGCACCATCCGCGCCGCCCTCGACGCCCTCGGCGACATCGGCCGGCCGCGCGCCGTGCAGCTCGCCGTCCTCGTCGACCGCGGCCACCGCGAGCTGCCCATCCGCGCCGACTACGTGGGCAAGAACATCCCCACGTCGCTGCGCGAGGCGGTCAAGGTCCAGCTCGCCGAGGAGGACGGCCGCGACACCGTGCTGCTCGGCCTGAGGGGGACCGCCCCGGCCGCCGCCGGCGAGCAGTAGCACCCCCGTACGCCCCACCCCCGCGTACGGCGCGCGCTCCCGCGCGCCCGCACGTCTCGCGAACCTCCACAGACCTGGAGAAAACCCCCGATGATGCGCCACCTCATCTCGGCCGCCGATCTCACCCGCGACGAAGCCGTCCGCATCCTCGACACCGCCGAGGAGATGGCCCGGGTCGCCGACCGGCCGATCAAGAAACTGCCCGCCCTGCGCGGCCGCACGGTCTGCAACCTCTTCTTCGAGGACTCGACCCGGACCCGGATCTCCTTCGAGGCCGCCGAGAAGCGCCTCTCCGCCGATGTCATCAACTTCGCCGCCAAGGGCTCCAGCGTCTCCAAGGGCGAGTCGCTGAAGGACACCGCCCAGACCCTGGAGGCCATGGGCGTCGACGCCGTCGTCATCCGGCACGGCGCCTCCGGCGCGCCCTACCGGCTCGCCACCTCCGGCTGGATCGACGCCCCCGTCATCAACGCCGGCGACGGCACCCACCAGCACCCCACCCAGGCCCTGCTGGACGCCTTCACCATGCGCCGCCGCCTGATCGGTCCGGACGCCGGGATCGGCCAGGACCTGGCCGGCCGGCGGATCACGGTCGTCGGCGACATCCTGCACAGCCGGGTCGCCCGCTCCAACGTCGACCTGCTGCACACCCTCGGCGCCGAGGTCACCCTCGTCGCCCCGCCCACCCTGGTCCCCGTCGGCGTGGAGCACTGGCCCTGCGAGGTCTCCTACGACCTCGACAGCGTCCTCACCAAGTCGGACGCCGTGATGATGCTCCGCGTCCAGCGCGAGCGCATGAACGCGGCCTTCTTCCCCACCGAGCGCGAGTACTCCCGTCGCTACGGCCTCGACGGCGACCGGATGGCGAAGATGCCCGGCCACGCGATCGTGATGCACCCCGGCCCGATGGTCCGCGGCATGGAGATCACCGCCGAGGTCGCCGACTCCGACCGCTGCACCGTGATCGAGCAGGTCGCCAACGGTGTGTCCATCCGGATGGCCGTGCTCTACCTGCTGCTCGGCGGCAACGAGTCCGAC
This sequence comes from Streptomyces sp. NPDC005805, assembly GCF_040630445.1. Classification (NCBI taxonomy): domain Bacteria; kingdom Bacillati; phylum Actinomycetota; class Actinomycetes; order Kitasatosporales; family Streptomycetaceae; genus Streptomyces; species Streptomyces sp. NPDC005805. The sequence continues at coordinate 116,842 of NZ_JBEXXN010000010.1, read as the reverse complement.
GCCCCCAACCCCCGTACCGAGGAGAAGTAAGACCATGAGCAAGATCCTGATCCGCGGTGCGAGGCTGCTGGGCGGCGAGGCGCTGGACGTGCTGGTCGACGGCGCGGTGATCGCCGAGACCGGTACGGGGCTGTCCGCCGAGGGCGCCGAGGTGGTCGACGCCGCCGGGCAGATCCTCCTGCCGGGCCTGGTCGACCTCCACACCCATCTGCGCGAGCCCGGCCGCGAGGACTCCGAGACCGTCCTCACCGGCACCCGGGCCGCCGCGAGCGGCGGCTACACCGCCGTCTTCGCCATGGCCAACACCCACCCGGTCGCCGACACCGCCGGCGTGGTCGAGCAGGTCTACCGACTCGGCAAGGAGTCCGGCTACTGCGACGTGCAGCCCATCGGCGCCGTCACCGTCGGCTTGGAGGGCCGCAAGCTCGCCGAGCTGGGCGCCATGCACGAGTCCGCCGCCGGCGTCACCGTCTTCTCCGACGACGGCAAGTGCGTGGACGACGCCGTGATCATGCGCCGCGCCCTGGAGTACGTGAAGGCCTTCGGCGGGGTCATCGCCCAGCACGCCCAGGAGCCCCGGCTGACCGAGGGCGCCCAGATGAACGAGGGCGTCGTCTCCGCCGAACTCGGCCTGGGCGGCTGGCCCGCCGTCGCCGAGGAGTCGATCATCGCCCGGGACGTCCTCCTCGCCGAGCACGTCGGCTCCCGCGTCCACATCTGCCACCTGTCGACCGCCGGCTCCGTCGAGATCGTCCGCTGGGCCAAGTCCCGCGGCATCGACGTCACCGCCGAGGTCACCCCACACCACCTGCTCCTCACCGACGAGCTGGTGCGCAGCTACAACCCGGTCTACAAGGTCAACCCGCCGCTGCGCACCGAGCGGGACGTGATGGCCCTGCGCGAGGCGCTCGCCGACGGCACCATCGACATCGTCGCCACCGACCACGCCCCCCACCCGCACGAGGACAAGGACTGCGAGTGGGCCGCGGCCGCCATGGGCATGGTCGGCCTGGAGACCGCGCTCTCCGTCGTCCAGCAGACCATGGTGGAGACCGGGCTCCTGGACTGGGCGGGCGTCGCCGAGCGGATGTCCTTCGCGCCCGCCCGCATCGGCGGGGCCAAGGGCCACGGACGGCCCGTCTCGGCTGGTGAGCCCGCCAACCTCACCCTGGTCGATCCGGCTTACCGTGGTGTCGTGGACCCCGCGGGCTTCGCCTCCCGCAGCCGCAACACCCCCTACGAGGGCCGCGAGCTGCCCGGGCGCGTGACGCACACCTTCCTGCGGGGCCGTGCGACGCTCATGGACGGGAAGCTGGCGTGACACCTGCACTTGTGAATCTGGCCCTCACCGCGGCGAACACCGCCGCCGAGCGGAAGTCGGCGGAGGTGACCGACTGGGCCGCGCGCATCGGGTGGACCGTCGGACTGCTGATCTTCGTCGCCTTCGTCTACTGGCTGATGCGCCAGGGCTGGAAGTGGCGCGGCAGCCTCCAGTCGGACCTGCCCGAGCTGCCCGCCCTGCCCGAGGCGCCCGGCGAGCCGAGGCTCACCCTGTCCGGCCGCTACCACGGCTCCACCACCGCCGGGCAGTGGCTGGACCGGATCGTCGCCCACGGCCTCGGCGTCCGCAGCCGCGTGGAACTCACCCTCACCGACGCCGGGCTCGCGGTCGTCCGCCCCGGCGCCCGGGACTTCTTCGTGCCCGCCGACGCCCTGCGCGAGGCCCGCCTCGACAAGGGGATCGCCGGCAAGGTCCTCGCCGAGGGCGGTCTGCTGATCGTCACCTGGCAGCACGGCGAGCGGCTGATCGACTCCGGCTTCCGCTCCGACCGGGCCGCCGAGCAGACCACCTGGGCCGACACCCTCAACGACATGATCAAGACGACGGAAGGCACCGCACGATGACCACCTCCACCAGGGGAGCGGCCACCGCTCCCGCCGTGCTCGTCCTGGAGGACGGCCGCACCTTCCGCGGCCGCGCCTACGGGGCCGTGGGGGAGACCTTCGGCGAGGCGGTCTTCAACACCGGTATGACCGGCTACCAGGAGACCCTCACCGACCCGTCGTACCACCGGCAGGTCGTCGTGATGACCGCCCCGCACGTCGGCAACACCGGCTACAACGACGAGGACGACGAGTCCCGGCGGATCTGGGTCGCCGGATACGTCGTCCGCGACCCCGCCCGCGTCCCGTCCAACTGGCGCTCCCGCCGCACCCTGGACGACGAGCTGACCGCCCAGGGCGTCGTCGGCATCTCCGGGATCGACACCCGCGCCCTCACCCGGCACCTGCGCGAGCGCGGCGCCATGCGCGTCGGCATCTTCTCCGGCGAGGCCCTGGCCGACGAGGCCGCCCTCCTCGACCGGGTCCGGCAGGCCCCCGCGATGAAGGGCGCCGCCCTCGCCGCCGAGGTCGCCACCACCGAGCCGTACGTGGTGCCGGCCGTGGGCGAGAAGAAGTTCACCGTCGCCGCCCTCGACCTCGGCATCAAGGGCATGACCCCGCGGCGGATGGCCGAACGCGGCATCGAGGTGCACGTCCTGCCCGCCACCGTCACGGTCGAGCAGGTCTACGCCGTCGAGCCGGACGGCGTCTTCCTCTCCAACGGCCCCGGCGACCCCGCCACCGCCGACCTGACCGTCGTCAAGGCGGTCCTGGAGCGCGGCACCCCGCTGTTCGGGATCTGCTTCGGCAACCAGCTCCTCGGCCGGGCCCTCGGCTTCGGCACCTACAAGCTCAAGTACGGCCACCGGGGCATCAACCAGCCCGTGCAGGACCGCACCACCGGCAAGGTGGAGGTCACCGCGCACAACCACGGGTTCGCCGTCGAGGCCCCCCTCGACCGCGTCTCCGACACCCCCTACGGCCGCGCCGAGGTCTCCCACGTCTGCCTCAACGACGACGTGGTGGAGGGGCTGCGGCTCCTCGACCGCCCGGCCTTCAGCGTCCAGTACCACCCCGAGGCGGCCGCCGGCCCGCACGACGCCGCGTACCTCTTCGACCGCTTCGTATCTCTGATGAGCACCGCCCAGATGGAGGCCGAGCGTGCCTAAGCGCACCGATATCCAGTCCGTCCTGGTCATCGGCTCCGGCCCGATCGTCATCGGCCAGGCCGCCGAGTTCGACTACTCCGGCACCCAGGCGTGCCGCGTCCTCAAGGCCGAGGGCCTGCGGGTGATCCTGGTCAACTCCAACCCGGCCACGATCATGACCGACCCGGAGATCGCCGACGCCACCTACGTCGAGCCGATCACCCCCGAGTTCGTCGAGAAGATCATCGCCAAGGAGCGCCCCGACGCCCTGCTGCCCACCCTCGGCGGGCAGACCGCGCTCAACACCGCCATCTCCATGCACGAGCAGGGGGTGCTGGAGAAGTACGGCGTCGAGCTGATCGGCGCCAACGTCGAGGCGATCAACAAGGGCGAGGACCGCGACCTGTTCAAGGAGGTCGTCGAGGAGGTCCGGCGGAAGATCGGCCACGGCGAGTCCGCCCGCTCGGTCATCTGCCACACCATGGACGACGTCCTCGCCGGCGTCGACACCCTCGGCGGCTACCCGGTCGTCGTGCGCCCCTCCTTCACCATGGGCGGCGCCGGCTCCGGCTTCGCCCACGACGAGGAGGAGCTGCGCCGCATCGCCGGCCAGGGCCTCACGCTCTCCCCGACCACCGAAGTGCTCCTGGAGGAGTCCATCCTCGGCTGGAAGGAGTACGAGCTGGAGCTGATGCGCGACAAGAACGACAACGTCGTGGTCGTCTGCTCCATCGAGAACTTCGACCCGATGGGCGTCCACACCGGCGACTCCATCACCGTCGCCCCCGCGATGACCCTGACCGACCGCGAGTACCAGCGGCTGCGGGACATCGGCATCGCGATCATCCGCGAGGTCGGCGTCGACACCGGCGGCTGCAACATCCAGTTCGCCGTCGACCCGGCGGACGGCCGGATCATCGTCATCGAGATGAACCCGCGCGTCTCCCGCTCCTCGGCCCTCGCCTCCAAGGCCACCGGCTTCCCGATCGCCAAGATCGCCGCCAAGCTCGCCGTCGGCTACACCCTCGACGAGATCCCCAACGACATCACCGAGAAGACGCCGGCCTCCTTCGAGCCGACCCTCGACTACGTGGTCGTCAAGGCCCCCCGCTTCGCCTTCGAGAAGTTCCCGCAGGCCGACTCCACCCTCACCACCACCATGAAGTCGGTCGGCGAGGCCATGGCCATCGGCCGCAACTTCACCGAGGCCCTCCAGAAGGCCCTGCGCTCGCTGGAGAAGAAGGGCAGCCAGTTCGCCTTCACCGGCCCGGTCGGCGACAAGGCCGAGCTGCTGCGCGAGGCCGTGCGGCCCACCGACGGCCGGATCAACCTCGTGATGGAGGCCATCCGCGCCGGGGCCACCCCCGAGGAGGTCTTCGACGCGACCCGGATCGACCCCTGGTTCGTCGACCAGCTCTTCCTGATCAAGGAGCACGCCGACGAACTGGCCGCCGCCGACAAGCTCACCCCCGAGCTGCTCGCCGACGCCAAGCGCCACGGCTTCTCCGACGCCCAGATCGCCGACATCCGCGGCCTGCGCGAGGACGTCGTCCGCGAGGTCCGCCACGCCCTCGGCGTCCGCCCGGTCTACAAGACCGTCGACACCTGCGCCGCCGAGTTCGCCGCGCGGACCCCGTACTTCTACTCCTCCTACGACGAGGAGTCCGAGGTCGCCCCGCGCGAGAAGCCCGCGGTGATCATCCTCGGCTCGGGCCCCAACCGCATCGGCCAGGGCATCGAGTTCGACTACTCCTGCGTCCACGCCTCCTTCGCGCTGCACGACGCCGGCTACGAGACCGTCATGGTCAACTGCAACCCCGAGACCGTCTCCACCGACTACGACACCTCCGACCGGCTCTACTTCGAGCCGCTCACCCTGGAGGACGTCCTGGAGATCGTGCACGCCGAGTCCCTGGCAGGACCGATCGCCGGTGTGGTGGTCCAGCTCGGCGGCCAGACCCCGCTGGGCCTCGCCCAGGCCCTCAAGGACAACGGCGTGCCCGTGGTCGGCACCTCCCCGGAGGCCATCCACGCCGCCGAGGACCGCGGCGCCTTCGGCCGGGTGCTCGCCGAGGCCGGGCTCCCCGCGCCCAAGCACGGCACCGCCACCACCTTCGCCGGCGCCAAGGCCATCGCGGACGAGATCGGCTACCCGGTCCTGGTCCGCCCCTCCTACGTCCTCGGCGGCCGGGGCATGGAGATCGTCTACGACGAGACCCGGCTGGAGGCGTACATCGCCGAGTCCACCGAGATCTCCCCGTCCCGCCCGGTCCTGGTGGACCGCTTCCTCGACGACGCCATCGAGATCGACGTCGACGCCCTCTACGACGGCCATGAGCTCTACCTCGGCGGCGTCATGGAGCACATCGAGGAGGCCGGCATCCACTCCGGCGACTCCGCCTGCGCCCTGCCCCCGATCACCCTCGGCGGGCACGACATCAAGCGGCTGCGCGCCTCCACCGAGGCCATCGCGGCGGGCGTCGGCGTCCGCGGACTGATCAACATCCAGTTCGCGATGGCCGGCGACATCCTCTACGTCCTGGAGGCCAACCCCCGCGCCTCGCGGACCGTGCCCTTCACCTCCAAGGCCACCGCGGTGCCGCTCGCCAAGGCGGCCGCCCGGATCTCGCTCGGCGCCACCATCGCCGAACTGCGCGCGGAGGGCCTGCTGCCGCGCCAGGGCGACGGCGGCACCCTGCCGATGGACGCGCCGATCTCCGTCAAGGAGGCCGTGATGCCGTGGACCCGCTTCCGCGATGTGCACGGCCGCGGCGTGGACACCGTCCTCGGCCCGGAGATGCGCTCCACCGGCGAGGTCATGGGCATCGACTCGGTCTTCGGCACCGCCTACGCCAAGTCCCAGGCCGGCGCCTACGGCCCGCTGCCCACCAAGGGCCGCGCCTTCGTCTCCGTCGCCAACCGGGACAAGCGGTCGATGATCTTCCCGGCGCGGGAGCTGGTCGCCCACGGCTTCGAGCTGATGGCCACCTCCGGCACCGCCGAGGTCCTGCGGCGCAACGGCCTGCACGCCACGGTCGTCCGCAAGCAGTCCGAGGGCGAGGGCCCAGGCGGCGAGAAGACCATCGTCCAGCTCATCCACGACGGCGAGGTCGACCTCATCGTCAACACCCCCTACGGCACCGGCGGCCGGCTCGACGGCTACGACATCCGCACCGCGGCCGTCGCCCGCTCCGTCCCGTGCCTGACGACGGTCCAGGCCCTCGCCGCCGCCGTGCAGGGCATCGAGGCGCTCGGGCGCGGCGACATCGGCGTCCGCTCCCTCCAGGAACACGCCGAACACCTGACCGCAGCCCGCAACTAGCACCGAGGGGGACACCGGAAACGGTGTCCCCCTCCTCATGCCCCATGAGGACACCGCTGTGTACAAGCTCTTCTTCCGACTCGTCTTCACCCGCATGGACCCCGAGCGGGCCCACCACCTCGCCTTCCGCTGGATCCGCCGCGCGGCCCGCGTCCCCGTCCTGCGCACCTTCCTCGCCGCCGCCCTCGCCCCCCGCTTCACCGAACTGCGCACCGAGGCGTTCGGCCTGCGCATGCACGGCCCCTTCGGGCTGGCCGCCGGCTTCGACAAGAACGCGGTCGCGATCGACGGCATGGCCATGCTCGGCTTCGACCACGTCGAGATCGGCACGGTCACCGCACGGCCCCAGCCCGGCAACCCGAAGCAGCGCCTCTTCCGGCTGGTCCCGGACCGGGCCCTGATCAACCGGATGGGCTTCAACAACGACGGCTCCGCCGTGGTCGCCGCCCGCCTCGCCGCCCGCCGCGAGGTCTTCCGCACCACCGTCGGCGTCAACATCGGCAAGACCAAGGTCGTGCCCGAGGCCGAGGCCGCCGCCGACTACGTGGAGTCCACCGAGCGGCTCGCCCCGCACGCCGACTACCTGGTGGTCAACGTCTCCTCGCCCAACACCCCCGGGCTGCGCAACCTCCAGGCCACCGAGTCCCTGCGGCCCCTGCTCACCGCCGTGCGCGAGGCGGCCGACCGGACCGTCACCGGCCGCCGCGTCCCCCTCCTCGTCAAGATCGCCCCCGATCTCGCGGACGAGGACGTGGACGCCGTCGCCGACCTGGCCGTGGAACTCGGCCTGGACGGCATCATCGCCACCAACACCACCATCGCCCGCGAGGGCCTGGCCTCCCCGGCCGCCCTCACCGCCGAGACCGGCGGCCTCTCCGGCGCCCCCCTCAAGGAGCGCTCCCTGGAGGTGCTGCGCCGCCTCTACGCCCGTGTCGGCGACCGGATCACCCTGGTCGGCGTCGGCGGCGTCGAGAACGCCGAGGACGCCTGGCAGCGCATCCTCGCCGGGGCCACCCTCGTCCAGGGCTACAGTGCCTTCGTCTACGAGGGCCCCTTCTACGCCCGCGCGATCCACAAGGGCCTCGCCGCCCGCCTCGCGGCCAGCCCGTACGCCACCCTCGCCGAGGCCGTCGGCGCCGAGACACGGAAGGCAGCCACCGCATGAGCCCCCTGGAACCCTTCGGCACCCGGCTCCGCCACGCCATGGACACCCGCGGTCCGCTCTGCGTCGGCATCGACCCGCACGCCTCCCTGCTCACCGCCTGGGGCCTGAACGACGACATCGCGGGCCTGGAGCGGTTCACCCGCACCACCGTCGAGGCGCTCGCCGACCGGGTCGCGGTCCTCAAGCCGCAGTCCGCCTTCTTCGAGCGCTTCGGCTCCCGGGGCATCGCCGTCCTGGAGAAGGCCGTCGAGGAGGCCCGCGCCGCCGGGGCCCTGGTGCTGATGGACGCCAAGCGCGGCGACATCGGCTCCACGATGGGCGCCTACGCGGAAGCCTTTCTGCGCAAGGACTCGCCGCTCTTCTCGGACGCGGTGACCCTCTCCCCGTACCTCGGCTTCGGCTCACTGCGCCCCGCGCTGGACCAGGCCGTGCTGAGCGGCAGCGGGGTCTTCGTGCTGGCGCTCACCTCCAACCCGGAGGGTGCCGAGGTGCAGCGCGCCGCCGCGGCGGACGGCCGGTCCCTGGCCCAGCTGATGCTGGACCACATGCGGGCCGAGAACGAGGGGGCCGCGCCCCTCGGCCCGGTCGGCGCGGTCGTCGGGGCCACCCTCGGCGACGCGGGCGCGGACCTGGACATCAACGGCCCGCTGCTGGCCCCCGGGATCGGCGCGCAGGGCGCGACCGCGGCCGACCTGCCGGCCGTGTTCGGGGCCGCGGTGCGCAATGTGGTGCCGAGCGTCAGCCGGGGGGTCCTCGCCCACGGCCCGGACGCGGCGGCGCTGCGCGCGGCGGCGGACCGGTTCGCCGGCGAGGTCCGCGAGGCCGTGGCCTCGGCGGAGGGCTGAGCGCGCCCCGGCGGAGGGCTGTGCGTGGCCCCGGCGGGGGGCTCTGCGCGTCCCTGGGGCGCGACCCCGACAGTTTCTTCACAGAAACCCGGTCATTATGTCTGAAAAGTCCTGGTCGGCCGATGCTGACCAGGACTTTTCGTCTGTTCTCGCTGACTGGAGCCCTGTTGGCCGCTAGTCTCCGTCGAAGAGCGAACGAGCAGGGCCGCTGTACCGCACTGTTCGCGCGCTCACCTGGTGCGGAGCGACCGAGTTCCGCGCCCGGTCCGTATCCGACAGTTCGACATCCGAGGTGACGTAGGCGTGGCTCTTCCGCCCCTTACCCCTGAACAGCGCGCAGCCGCGCTCGAAAAGGCCGCCGCGGCTCGCCGGGAGCGGGCCGAGGTCAAGAATCGACTCAAGCACTCCGGCGCCTCCCTCCACGAGGTCATCAAGCAGGGCCAGGAGAACGACGTCATCGGCAAGATGAAGGTCTCCGCCCTCCTGGAGTCCCTGCCGGGCGTGGGCAAGGTCCGCGCCAAGCAGATCATGGAGCGGCTCGGCATCTCCGAGAGCCGCCGCGTGCGCGGTCTCGGCTCCAACCAGATCGCGTCCCTGGAGCGCGAGTTCGGCGGCGGCGCCGCCTAGCAGGCGTCCGCGCAGGCGTCCGGATGCCCGCCGGCCGTTTCCCGGTCCTGCCGGGAACGGTCCCGGGCACTCCCCGGAACCTGGATAATCGCTGCATGGCAGCAGAGGTTCGTCCGCGGCTGACCGTGCTCTCCGGCCCCTCGGGGGTCGGCAAGAGCACGGTCGTCGCGCATATGCGCAAGGTTCACCCCGATGTGTGGCTCTCGGTGTCCGCGACGACACGCAAGCCCCGCCCGGGCGAGAAGCACGGCGTCCAGTACTTCTTCGTCTCCGACGACGAGTTCGACAAGCTGGTCGCCAACGGCGAACTGCTGGAGTGGGCCGAGTTCGCGGGCAACCGCTACGGCACCCCGCGCCGCGCGGTGCTGGAGCGCCTGGAGACGGGCGAGCCGGTGCTGCTGGAGATCGACCTCCAGGGCGCCCGGCAGGTCAAGGAGTCCATGCCGGAGTCGCAGCTGGTCTTCCTCGCGCCGCCGAGCTGGGAGGAGCTGGTCCGCCGGCTCACCGGCCGGGGCACCGAGTCCGCCGAGGTGATCGAGCGCCGCCTCGCCGCGGCCAAGGTCGAGCTGGCCGCCGAGGCCGAGTTCGACACGACCCTGGTGAACACCTCCGTCGAAGGCGTGGCCCGTGAGCTGCTAGCCTTGATGGAAGTTGTTTGATCGTACGTCCGATCGTTCTGCAAGTTCTTCGGAAGGCTAGAGAGTGTCCTCTTCCATCACCGCGCCCGAGGGCATCATCAACCCGCCGATCGACGAGCTGCTCGAGGCCACCGACTCGAAGTACAGCCTCGTGATCTACGCGGCCAAGCGCGCCCGTCAGATCAACGCGTACTACTCGCAGCTCGGCGAGGGCCTCCTTGAGTACGTCGGGCCCCTGGTGGACACCCACGTCCACGAGAAGCCGCTCTCGATCGCCCTGCGCGAGATCAACGCGGGTCTGCTGACCTCCGAGGCCATCGAGGGCCCGGCTCAGTAGCGGCGCAGTACCCAGCTCTTCCCACAGGCCCGGCGGCCCGACCGCCGGGCCTGTGGTCTGTCCGGGCCCGGTCCGGCCGCGATGGTCCGCCGTGGGCGGCGCGGCGGGAGTGGTGCAGCATGGTGTCGAGAATCCGAGCGCGGGGAGGCGCAGTGGGCAAGCCGAAGGTGGTCCTGGGAGTCAGCGGCGGCATCGCCGCCTACAAGGCGTGCGAACTGCTCCGCCGGCTCACCGAGTCCGGGCACGAGGTCCGGGTGGTCCCCACCGCGTCCGCACTGCACTTCGTGGGCGCCCCCACCTGGTCCGCCCTCTCCGGGCACCCGGTCTCCACCGAGGTCTGGGACGACGTCCACGAGGTCCCGCACGTCCGCATCGGCCAGCACGCCGACCTGGTCGTGGTCGCGCCCGCCACCGCCGACCTGCTCGCCAGGGCCGCCCACGGGCTCGCCGACGACCTGCTCACCAACACCCTGCTCACCGCGCGCTGTCCGGTCGTGTTCGCCCCCGCGATGCACACCGAGATGTGGGAGCACCCGGCCACCCGGGAGAACGTCGCCACCCTGCGCCGCCGCGGGGCCGTCGTGATCGAGCCCGCGGTCGGCCGGCTCACCGGTGTCGACACCGGCAAGGGGCGGCTGCCCGAGCCGGGGGAGATCTTCGAGGTCTGCCGCCGGGTCCTCGCGCGCGGCACCGCCGCGCCGGACCTCGCCGGGCGGCACCTGGTGATCAGCGCCGGCGGCACCCGCGAGCCCCTGGACCCGGTCCGTTACCTGGGCAACCGCTCCTCTGGCAAGCAGGGCTACGCGTTGGCCCGGACCGCCGCCGCGCGGGGCGCCCGGGTCACCCTGATCGAGGCCAACACCGGGCTGCCGGACCCGGCGGGCGTGGACGTCGTCCACGTCGGCACCGCGATCCAGCTCCGCGAGGCGGTGCTGAAGGCGGCCGCCGACGCCGACGCGGTGGTGATGGCCGCCGCCGTCGCCGACTTCCGGCCCGCCGAGTACGCCACCGGGAAGATCAAGAAGCGGGACGGCGTCGAGGCCCCCGAGATCACCCTGGTCCGCAACCCGGACATCCTCGCGGAGATCTCCGCCGACCGCGCCCGCCCGGACCAGGTGGTCGTCGGCTTCGCCGCCGAGACCGACGACGTCCTCGCCAACGGCCGCGACAAGCTCCGCCGCAAGGGCTGCGACCTGCTGGTGGTGAACGAGGTGGGCGAGCGCCGCACCTTCGGCGCGGAGGAGAACGAGGCGGTGGTCCTCGCGGCGGACGGCACCGAGACGCCGGTCCCGCACGGCCCGAAGGAGGCGCTGGCCGACACGGTCTGGGACCTGGTGGCCCCACGCCTCGGGGGCGGGGCGGGCGCGGGCGCGTAGCCGGGCCCGCCCGGCGGCCCGGGCACGGGCGGTGCTCCCGGCCCTCGCCGTGCAGGGCGCACTTGAGGAGGCGGGGGGCCCGCGCGGGCGGTGCTCCCGCCCCGGGCGCGTAGCCGGACCTGCCCGGCGGGCCCGGGCCACGGACTCGGGGCCTGCGCGGCGCGGGGCGGCGCTCTCTCCGAACCCGACCCGGCTCGACCACCGGCCGAGCCGGGGCGGGGCCGGTGGTGGGGCCGCCCGGGCGGCCCGCCTCGGGTGCCGGACCTGCCCGGCGGGCCCGGGACGCCTGCGCGGCGCGCGGCGGGGCTTTCCTCGGCCGGGCCGAGTCGTCGACCGGCGGGACCCGGCGAGTCCCCGGACCGCCGGTCGGGCCGCGGAGGGGCCCGGCTCGGGTGGGGGCGAGGCCCCGCTCGCGGGGGCCTCGCGGGCGGAGTGTGTCGGGCGTTCGACGGCTGTGAGAAACCCCGCGAATGTCGCGAAGCGCACACCGCACAGGCGCTATCGTCGTAGCGATTCGACCGCGCGCCACAGGTCAGCGGGCTCCCAAGGTGCGAGACGGGTGTCCGAGCCCGGGACGCGACCGATAAACTGATACGCGGAACGTCGCGGGGCGCAGCCCCCTGCCGGTCCGTCAATGATCAGCCAGCAGCCGCTGCAACCCCAGGGAGCGATGTGTCCCGCCGTCTCTTCACCTCGGAGTCCGTGACCGAGGGTCACCCCGACAAGATCGCCGACCAGATCAGCGACACCATTCTCGACGCCCTGCTCCGGGAGGACCCGACCTCCCGCGTTGCCGTCGAGACCCTGATCACCACCGGCCTCGTGCACGTCGCCGGCGAAGTGACCACCAAGGCGTGGGCCGACATCCCCACCCTGGTGCGCAACCGGATCCTCGACATCGGCTACGACTCCTCGAAGAAGGGCTTCGACGGCGCCTCCTGCGGTGTCTCGGTGTCCATCGGCTCGCAGTCGCCCGACATCGCCCAGGGCGTCGACACCGCCTACGAGAAGCGCGTCGAGGGCGACGAGGACGAGCTCGACAAGCAGGGCGCCGGCGACCAGGGCCTGATGTTCGGCTACGCGTGCGACGAGACGCCCGAGCTGATGCCGCTCCCGATCCACCTCGCCCACCGGCTCTCCCGCCGCCTGTCCGAGGTCCGCAAGAACGGCACCATCCCCTACCTGCGCCCCGACGGCAAGACGCAGGTCACCATCGAGTACGACGGCGACAAGGCCGTCCGCCTCGACACCGTGGTGGTCTCCTCGCAGCACGCCTCGGACATCGACCTGGACTCGCTGCTCGCCCCCGACATCCGCGAGTTCGTCGTCGAGCACGTCCTGAAGCAGCTCGTGGACGACGGCATCAAGCTCGACACCGAGGGCTACCGCCTGCTGGTCAACCCGACCGGACGCTTCGAGATCGGCGGCCCGATGGGCGACGCCGGCCTCACCGGCCGCAAGATCATCATCGACACCTACGGCGGCATGGCCCGCCACGGCGGCGGCGCCTTCTCGGGCAAGGACCCGTCCAAGGTCGACCGCTCCGCCGCGTACGCCATGCGCTGGGTCGCGAAGAACGTCGTCGCCGCCGGCCTCGCCTCGCGCTGCGAGGTCCAGGTCGCGTACGCGATCGGCAAGGCCGAGCCCGTCGGCCTCTTCGTCGAGACCTTCGGCACGGCCACCACGGACGTCGAGAAGATCGAGCAGGCCATCACCGAGGTCTTCGACCTGCGCCCGGCCGCGATCATCCGCGACCTGGAGCTGCTGCGCCCGATCTACGCCCAGACCGCCGCGTACGGCCACTTCGGCCGTGAGCTGCCGGACTTCACCTGGGAGCGCACCGACCGGGTGGACGCGCTGCGCGCGGCGGCGGGCCTCTAGGCACCGACCGCCCGCTCCTCCGAAGGGCCCCGGACCGAGCGGTCCGGGGCCCTTCGGGCGTTGTCGGCGGTCGTCCGGACGTCGGCCGCCGGGCCGGCCGGGGTGTCGGTGGGCTCTGGTAGGAATGGGGCTGTGAGCAGCGACGACCAGCAGCCCGGGGAGCCCGCCGACGGCGGGCCGGAGCAGCTCGCGCTCATCCGGGAGACCGTGCGCCGGGCCAAGGTGCCGCGGGCCAAGCCGCGCACCTGGCGGGGCGCCGCCCTGGCCAAGGAGCTGCCCGTCGCCCGGGTCATGGTCGACAAGGGCGCCCTCCACCTCGACCGCCTCTGGGACTACGCGGTCCCCGAGGAACTGGACGAGGCCGCGCAGCCGGGCGTGCGGGTGCGGGTCCGCTTCGGCGCCGGCGCCCACCAGGTGCGGGACGGGCGGCGCGAGGGCGGCGGCCTGATCGACGGCTTCCTCGTCGAGCGCCTCGCCGAGTCGGACTACAACGGGCCACTCGCCGCCCTCGCCCATGTCGTCTCGCCCGAGCCCGTCCTCAGCCCCGGGATGCTGGGCCTCGCCCGCGCCGTCGCCGACCGGTACGCGGGCAGCCTCGCCGACGTCCTCCAGCTCGCCGTCCCGCCGCGCAACGGCAAGGCGGAGGCGGCCGCCTCCCCGGAGCCCCTGCCGCCCCCGCCCGCCCCCGAGCCCGGCACCTGGGAGCGGTACGGGCGCGGGCCCGCCTTCCTGGAGTCCCTGGCCGGCGGCGGCTCGCCGCGCGCGGTGTGGACGGCCCTGCCCGGACCGCACTGGCCGGAGGAACTGGCCCGGGCCGTGGCCGCCACCCTGGCCTCCGGCCGGGGCGCCCTGGTCGTGGTCCCGGACGGCCGCCGGGCGGCCCGGGTGGACGAGGCCCTCACCGGCCTCCTCGGCCCCGGCCGGCACGCCCTGCTGACCGCCGAGTCCGGACCGCAGAAGCGGTACGCGCAGTGGCTCGCGGTGCGCCGGGGCTCGGTCCGCGCGGTAGTGGGGACCCGGGCCGCGATGTTCGCCCCCGTCCGGGACCTGGGCCTGGTCGTGATCTGGGACGACGGCGACGCCAGCCACAGCGACGACAACGCCCCCTTCCCGCACGTCCGGGAGGTCCTGGAGCTGCGCGCCGCCCACGCCGGCTGCGGCTTCCTGCTCGGCTCCACGAGCTGCACGGTGGAGGCGGCGCAGCTCGTGGAGAGCGGCTGGGCCGCCCCCCTCGTCGCCGACCGGGCCCGGGTCCGGGCCGCCGCGCCGCTGGTGCGGACCGTCGGCGACCAGGACCAGGCGCGGGACGAGGCGGCCCGGGCCGCCCGGCTGCCCAGCATCGCCTGGGAGGCGGCGCGGGAGGGGCTGCGCCACGGGCCGGTCCTCGTCCAGGTGCCCCGGCGCGGCTACGTCCCCCGGCTCGCCTGCGAACGCTGCCGCACCCCGGCGCGCTGCCGGCGCTGCGCCGGGCCCCTGGAGGCGCCGGACGCCCGGGATCTGCACTGCGGCTGGTGCGGGGCGGCGGAGGGGGAGTGGCACTGCGCGGAGTGCGGCGGCTTCCGGCTCCGGGCGAGCGTGGTGGGCGCCCGGCGCACGGCCGAGGAGCTGGGGCGGGTCTTCCCGGCGGTGCCGGTGCGCACCTCGGGCCGGGACCATGTCCTCGACGCCGTCCCGGGGCGGCCCGCGCTGGTGGTGTCCACGCCCGGCGCGGAACCGGTCGCCGAGGGCGGTTACGCGGCGGCCCTGCTGCTCGACGGCTGGGCGATGCTCGGGCGGCCCGACCTGCGGGCGGGCGAGGAGGCCCTGCGCCGCTGGATCGCGGCGGCCGCGCTGGTGCGGGGGCAGGAGGAGGGCGGCCGGGTGGTCGTGGTCGCCGAACCGACCCTGCGCCCGGTGCAGGCCCTGGTCCGCTGGGACCCGGTGGGCCACGCGCTGCGGGAGCTGGCGGAGCGGGCGGAGCTGGGCTTCCCGCCGGTCTCCCGGATGGCGGAGGTCGTCGGGCCGCCCGAGGCCGTGCTGTCCTTCCTGGCCGCCGCGGAACTCCCGCCGGACGCGGAGGTGTTGGGCCCGGTCCCGCTGCCCCCGCCCGGACCGGGCCGTGCCCCGGGCGGCCGGACCCGGCCAGGCCCGGGAGAGCGGTGGGACCGGGCGCTGCTGCGCGTCCCGCCGGGCAGTGGCGCGGCCCTGGCCGCCGCCCTGAAGACGGCCCAGGCGGCCCGCCTGGCCCGTGGCGGCGCGGACCCGGTCCGCATCCGGGTGGACCCGCTCTCCATCGGCTGAGGAGCCCGCCGCCGGGCTCGCGGACCGCGCGGCCCCGCCCGCTCTCCGGCGCGCCGGCCGCCGGCACCCGCGCGGGCACTGCTTCGGCAACGACCGCACGCGGGCCTGCGCGAGGCGGTCGCCCCGGGGCCGTGGCGCGGGACCGGCGTGCCCGGCTCGGCCCGCGCGGGGCGCAGGCCGAGCCGGAGTCCGGCCCGCCCGCGCGAGGGGCCGCTGTGCCCGGACCGCGGCGCGCCCCGGCCCCGGAGGAGGTGCTCTCCGGGGCCGGGGCGCCTGCGGCCGGGGGTGTGCCGCGGGCTCGGGTCGTCAGCCGTTGCGGGGGCCGGGGAAGGCGCCCGGGCGCTGGTCCGCCGGCATGGAGCGGGCGGCCGGGACCGAGGGGAGGGGGCCCGGCAGGGTGCGGGCCGCCGGGGCGTCCGCGGTGTGCTCGACCGGGTCCACGGGGCCGGGCTGCGGCGGGGCGGTGGCCCGGCGGGAGCCGTAACGGCGGTGCACGGCCTGTTTGGTGACGCCGAGCGCGGACCCGACGGCGTCCCAGGAGAACCCGAGGGAGCGGTCGAAGTCCACGGCCGCGGTCACCAGGGTCTCGACGCTGTCCCGCAGTTCCTGCGCGAGGCGCACGGTCGGGGCCGGGGCCCTGCCGTAGACGACGAAGCCCGTGGACGGGCCGGAGCGGCGCGGGCGGTAGACATTGCCCAACTGGGCGGTGAGGGTGCGCAATGCGTCCACCTGCCGGCGGACCCGCTCGATGTCCCGCACCAACAGGTGCAGGCTGGCCCGGGCTTGGGCATCGTGGGTTGCGTGGTCGGCCATCGACAAGCCTCTCGAACCGGCGTTGAAAGGATCGGGCCGCGTACCGGCGGCCCGCTTCGGTCAATCTCTCTTGACCAACGCGCCAGGCGCCGATGTGGTCACGCTTCGGGGCGTATGCGCATATGCGCGGGGCGCGCGTGCTCGCGTACGCCCCCTGCGCCCACGGGTCATAGACTGGTGAGCTGCCCGTCGCCGTGCGCGCCGCCGTCGCCGACGGTTCCCGTCCGCGCGAGCCCGTTCCGCCCGTTCCCGCCCCGAGAGGCAGTCAGCCACCGATGAAGCTCGTCTTCGCAGGTACCCCCGAGGTCGCCGTCCCCGCCCTGGACGCCCTGATCGCCTCCGGGCGGCACGAGATCGCCGCCGTCGTCACCCGCCCCGACGCCCCGGCGGGCCGGGGCCGGCACCTGGTCGCGAGCCCGGTCGCCCAGCGCGCGGAGGAGGCCGGCATCGAGGTCCTCAAGCCCGTGAAGCCGCGCGACGAGGACTTCCTGGCGCGGCTGCGCGAGATCGCCCCGGACTGCTGCCCCGTCGTCGCCTACGGGGCCCTGCTGCCCAAGAGCGCCCTCGCGATCCCGGCCCGCGGCTGGGTCAACCTGCACTTCTCCCTGCTGCCCGCCTGGCGCGGCGCGGCCCCCGTCCAGCACGCCGTGATGGCCGGGGACGAGATGACCGGCGCGGCCACCTTCCAGATCGAGGAGGGGCTCGACTCCGGGCCGGTGTACGGCGTGGTCACCGAGCCCGTGCGGCCCACCGACACCAGCGGCGACCTGCTCACCCGTCTCGCCTTCGCGGGTGCCGGGCTGCTCGCCGCGACCATGGACGGCATCGAGGACGGCACCCTGCACGCCGTCCCGCAGCCCGCCGACGGCGTCACCCTCGCCCCGAAGATCACCGTCGAGGACGCGCACGTCGACTTCCGGGCCCCGGCCCTGCGCGTCGACCGCGTGGTGCGCGCCTGCACCCCGGCGCCCGGCGCCTGGACCGTCTTCCGGGGCGAGCGGCTGAAGCTGATCCAGCTCGCCCTGCTGCCCGACCGCGCGGACCTCGCGGCCCTCGCCCCCGGGGAGCTGGCGGCCGGCAAGAACAACGTCTACGCGGGCACCGGTTCGCACGCGGTGGAGCTGCTGTGGGTCCAGCCGCAGGGCAAGAAGCCGATGCGCGCGGCCGACTGGGCCCGCGGGACGCGGATCGCCCCCGGTGAGCGCCTGGCCACGGCGGACGTAGGCTGAGGGGGATCCACCCCACCCCGAACGCGGAGCACCTTTTGAGCGAGCAGGCCCGTCGCCGTCCCCCCAAGCCGCA
Organism: Streptomyces sp. NPDC005805; assembly: GCF_040630445.1. Lineage (NCBI taxonomy): Bacteria > Bacillati > Actinomycetota > Actinomycetes > Kitasatosporales > Streptomycetaceae > Streptomyces > Streptomyces sp. NPDC005805. The sequence continues at coordinate 99,224 of NZ_JBEXXN010000010.1, read as the reverse complement.
CCGCCGCCCCAAGAAGGATCCGGTCCGGATCCTCGCCTTCGAGGCGCTGCGTGCGGTCGACGAACGGGGGGCGTACGCGAACCTCGTCCTGCCGCCGCTGCTGAAGAAGGCCCGCGCGGGCGGCGACTTCGACGGGCGGGACGCGGCGCTGGCGACCGAGCTGGTCTACGGCACCCTGCGCCGCCAGGGCACCTACGACGCGATCATCGCCGCCTGCGTGGACCGTCCGCTGCGCGAGGTGGACCCGCCGGTCCTCGACGTCCTCGCCCTCGGCGCCCACCAGCTCCTCGGCACCCGCATCCCGACCCACGCGGCCGTCTCGGCCACCGTCGAACTGGCCCGGGTGGTCCTCGGCGACGGCCGGGCCAAGTTCGTCAACGCGGTGCTGCGCAAGATCTCCCAGGAGGACCTGGACGCCTGGCTGGAGCGGGTCGCCCCGCCCTTCGAGGAGGACGCGGAGGACCACCTCGCCGTCGTCCACTCCCACCCGCGCTGGGTGGTCTCGGCCCTGTGGGACGCCCTCGGCGGCGGGCGCGCGGGCATCGAGGACCTGCTGGAGGCGGACAACGAGCGGCCCGAGGTCACCCTCGTCGCCCGGCCGGGCCGGGTCACCGCGGCCGAACTGCTGGACGCGGTGGGGCAGGACCAGGCGCTGCCCGGGCGCTGGTCCCCGCACGCGGTACGGCTCGCGGAGGGCGGCGAGCCGGGCGCGATCGAGGCGGTCCGCGAGGGCCGGGCCGGGGTCCAGGACGAGGGCAGCCAGCTGGTCGCCCTCGCGCTGGCCGCCGCCCCGCTGGACGGCCCCGACCGGCGCTGGCTCGACGGCTGCGCCGGCCCCGGGGGCAAGGCGGCCCTGCTGGGCGCGCTCGCCGCGGAGCGGGGCGCCTTCCTGCTGGCCTCGGAGAAGCAGCCGCACCGGGCCCGGCTCGTCGGGCGGGCGCTGGCCGGCAACCCCGGCCCGTACACGGTGATCGCCGCCGACGGGACCCGCCCGCCGTGGCGCGAGGGCACCTTCGACCGGGTCCTCGTCGACGTCCCCTGCTCGGGCCTCGGCGCGCTGCGCCGCCGCCCGGAGGCCCGCTGGCGCCGCCGCCCCGAGGACTTCGACGGCTTCGCCCCGCTCCAGCGCGGCCTGCTCCGGCAGGCGCTGGGCGCGGTGCGCGTCGGCGGGGTCGTCGGGTACGCGACCTGCTCCCCGCACCTCGCGGAGACCCGGGTCGTGGTGGAAGACGTGCTGCGCGGCCGCGGCGGACCGGCCCTCTCCGCCGAGTGGATCGACGCCCGCCCGCTGATGCCCGGGGTCCCGGCTCTCGGCGACGGCCCGGACGTCCAGCTCTGGCCGCATCTGCACGGCACCGACGCGATGTACCTGGCGCTGCTGCGCCGCACGGCCTGACGGCCCCCGCGCTGCCGCGCCGCACGGCGCCGCTTGACGGCCCGGCGCCCTGCGGCCGCCGTGCTGCCTGCCTGCCTGCCTGCCTGCCGCCCGGGCCGCGCGGCCGGAACCTGCCGGTCCCCGTCGGCCGTGCCGCTCGCGCAGCCGTGCCGCGCTGCCTGACGGCCCAGTGCCCGGGACGCGCGGCCGGAACCCGGTCGGCCCCGAGGGCGCGGCGTCCCACGCTGCCTGACGCCCCGGCGTTGCCTCACCGCCTGACCGCAGCCCGGGCCGCGCGGCCGGAACCCGGTCGGCCCCGAGGGGGCGTGGCCGCCCCCGGTCCTGCCGCTCGCGGGCCGCGGCGCGCCCCGGCCGTGCCCCTCGGGCGCCGCCCGTCGGGCGATAGGTCCGCCTTGTGGTGAGCTGTCGTCAGATCCCGGCGTCTTGGTCCGGACCGGATCCCGTCCCGGGGAGGGGAAGCGGCGGATAACGTGGCAGGCTTGGCACATGGCCGCACAGATCAACCCCAGCATCCTCTCCGCCGACTTCTCGCGCCTGGCCGAGGAGGCGAAGGCCGTCGACAACGCCGACTGGCTCCATGTCGACGTGATGGACAACCACTTCGTGCCCAATCTGACGCTGGGTGTGCCGGTCGTGGAGTCGCTGGCGAAGGCGACGGACACCCCGCTGGACTGCCACCTCATGATCGAGGACCCGGACCGCTGGGCGCCGCAGTACGTGGAGGCGGGGGCCGGGTCGGTCACCTTCCATGTGGAGGCCGCCGCCGCCCCGGTGCGCCTCGCGCGGGAGATCCGGGCCAAGGGCGCCCGCGCCTCGATGGCGCTCAAGCCCGCGACCCCGATCGAGCCCTACGAGGACCTGCTGCCCGAGCTGGACATGCTCCTCATCATGACCGTGGAGCCCGGCTTCGGCGGCCAGGCGTTCCTGGACATCATGCTGCCGAAGATCCGCCGCACCCGGGAGCTGATCTCCAAGCACGGTCTTGAGCTGTGGCTCCAGGTCGACGGCGGGGTGTCCGCGGCCACGATCGAGCAGTGCGCGGAGGCCGGGGCGGACGTCTTCGTCGCCGGCTCCGCCGTCTACAACGCGGACGACCCGGCGGCGGCGGTGGCGATGCTCCGCGAGCAGGCGCAGACGGTGATCGCCCGGGCGCCCTGGGCGTGCGCGCACTGAGGGCGCGCCCGCCCGGCGCGGGCGGGTCCGTTCACTGGATGTTGGCCCGACAGGACCGATCAAGGACCGGTGGATCTGACAGGATGGCGGGTCCGGGGAGTGTGTACGTGTGTACGGCAGTGAGGAGATCGCGGTGACTGCTAGGCCGGCGGGACGGTCCGCCCTGCGGATGGGACCCGCCGAGCTCGTCCAGGCGGCGGCCATGGCGCGCCGCTTCTACCTGGAGGGCAAGTCCAAGATCCAGATCGCGGAGGAGTTCGGCGTCAGCCGCTTCAAGGTCGCGCGGGTGCTGGAGACGGCCCTCGAACGCGACCTGGTGCGCATCGAGATCCGGGTCCCCGCCGAGCTCGACGCCGAACGCTCCGACGCCCTGCGCGCCCGGTTCGGCCTGCGCCACGCGGTCGTCGTCGAGTCCCCGGCCGAGGCCGACGAGTCGCCCGACCCGGAGAACCTCGGCGAGGTGGCCGCCGACCTGCTCGGCGAGCTGGTGAACGAGGGCGATGTGCTGGGCCTGGCCTGGGGCCGGTCCACGATCCACATGGCCGCGGCCCTGGACCGGCTGCCGCCCTGCACGGTCGTCCAGCTCACCGGCGTCTACGACGCGGGCACCGCCGAGCGCGGCTCCGTCGAGGCGGTCCGGCGGGCGGCCCAGGTCTCCGGCGGCGAGGCGCACCCGATCTACGCGCCGATGCTGCTGCCCGACCCGGCGACGGCCGCCGCCCTGCGGCACCAGACGGGCATCGCGCGCGCCTTCGAGTACTTCGACAAGGTCACGGTCGCCTGTGTGTCCATCGGCTCCTGGGAGCCGGGCATCTCCACCGTGCACGACATGCTCTCCGACGAGGAGCGCGCGCACTACGCCTCCCTCGGCGTCGCCGCCGAGATGTCCGCGCACCTCTTCGACACGGAGGGCCGCCGGGTCGGCCGCGACCTGGGGGAGCGCTGCATCACGGTGGAGGCCGACCGGCTGCGCCGTATCCCCGAGGTGGTCGCCATCGCGGGCGGGCAGCGCAAGGCGGAGGCCATCGGCGCGGTCCTCCGCTCCGGACTGGTCACCAGCCTGGTCACGGACACCGCCGCGGCGGACCAGCTCCTGACCGCCGAGCCCGGACCCCGCCCGGCGCTGGAGCGCGCCGACCCGGACGACTGACGGCCCCGCGTGCCCCGGGTGAGAACCCGGTGCGCGAACGGCCCCGGCCCCGTCGCGCGAGCGGCCCCCGCACCGGTGGACGAGCGGCCCCCGGCCCGCCCCGCGCGGGCACGGGGGCCGCACCCGTTTGGAGGATCACCTCGGCCGGCGCCCCCGTGACTGGAGGTTCCGCCCGGGGATGACCACCGCCGCCGCATGGGAGAATGAAGTACGTGCGTTTTCCTCCGGCCGTGCCCGCCGGGGGGCCAACTCCGATCGACTGGGATGTTCTGCACGTGCGTTTCCTCAATGACCAGAAGCCGCCGTACGACCTGACGTACGACGATGTGTTCATGGTGCCGAGCCGTTCGGCCGTGGGTTCCCGCCAGGGCGTCGACCTCTCCTCGCCCGACGGCACCGGCACCACCGTGCCGCTGGTCGTCGCCAATATGACGGCCATCGCCGGCCGCCGGATGGCCGAGACCGTCGCCCGCCGCGGCGGTCTCGTCGTGATCCCCCAGGACATCCCGATCGAGGTCGTCACCGACGTCATCTCCTGGGTCAAGACGCGCCACCTCGTCCTCGACACCCCGATCGTCCTCGCCCCCCACCAGACGGTGGCGGACGCGCTCTCCCTGCTGCCGAAGCGGGCGCACGGCGCCGGTGTCGTCGTCGACGAGGAGCAGCGCCCGGTCGGCATCGTCACCGACCACGACCTCGCCGGGGTCGACCGCTTCACCCAGCTCTCCGAGGTCATGTCCAAGGACCTCCTCCTGCTGGACGCGGACATCGACCCGCGCGAGGCGTTCAACCGGCTCGACTCGGCCAACCGCCGCTACGCCCCCGCCGTGGACGCCGAAGGCCGCCTGGCCGGTGTGCTGACCCGCAAGGGCGCCCTGCGCGCGACCCTCTACACCCCGGCCGTCGACGCCGCCGGCAAGCTGCGCGTCGCCGCCGCCGTCGGCATCAACGGCGATGTGGCCGGCAAGGCCAAGCAGCTCCTGGACGCGGGCGTGGACACCCTCGTGGTGGACACCGCGCACGGCCACCAGGAGTCCATGATCAGCGCGGTCCGCGCCGTCCGGGCCCTCGACCCGCAGGTCCCGATCGTCGCGGGCAACATCGTCGCCGCCGAGGGTGTGCGCGACCTGATCGAGGCCGGCGCGGACGTCGTCAAGGTCGGCGTCGGCCCGGGCGCCATGTGCACCACGCGCATGATGACCGGCGTCGGCCGCCCGCAGTTCTCCGCCGTCCTGGAGTGCGCGGCCGAGGCGAAGAAGTACGGCAAGCACGTCTGGGCGGACGGCGGGGTGCGCCACCCGCGCGACGTCGCCATGGCCCTGGCCGCCGGCGCCTCCAACGTGATGGTCGGCTCCTGGTTCGCCGGCACCTACGAGTCCCCGGGCGACCTCCAGCAGGCCGCCGACGGCCGGCTCTACAAGGAGTCCTTCGGCATGGCCTCCGCCCGCGCCGTGCGCAACCGCACCAGCGAGGAGTCCGCCTACGACCGGGCCCGCAAGGCCCTGTTCGAGGAGGGCATCTCGCACTCCCGGATGTTCCTGGACCCCGCCCGCCCGGGCGTGGAGGACCTGATCGACTCGATCATCGCCGGTGTCCGCTCCTCCTGCACCTACGCGGGCGCGGGCTCCCTGGAGGAGTTCGCCGCCAACGCGATCGTCGGCGTGCAGAGCGCCGCCGGGTACGCGGAGGGCAAGCCGCTCCACGCCAGCTGGAGCTGACGCCCCCTCACCACCCGTGGAACCGGCCCCCGCGCGCACGCGCGGGGGCCGGTCCGCGTCCGGGCAGGTGCCGGTTCGCGTCCGTGCGGGCGGAGTTGCGGCAGGTCACGGGCGGTCCCGCCGGAACTCCCGGAAAAAACTTCGGAATCGGCGGGCATGAGGTCGCGCTCCGGGGGTAGGCGCGCTCTCGCACTGACATCGGAGCAGGGGAGGACGTAGTGTCCACGGCGAGCACGGTCCCGACCGCAGGCACGCAGACCCGGGAGCAGCGCGCGCACACGGCGGCGCCGGACCTCCCGCTCGTGCAGAACCCGGGAGAGGTCGCACCGAAGGACGCACGCGAGATCTCACGCATCTTCTTCGCCCGCCTCGCGGAGCTGGAGGAGGGCACCCGCGAGCACCAGTACGTCCGCAACACCCTCATCGAGCTCAACCTGGCGCTGGTGAAGTACGCCGCGGGCCGCTTCCGCAACCGCGCCGAACAGATGGAGGACATCGTCCAGGTCGGCACCATCGGCCTGATCAAGGCGATCGACCGCTTCGAGCTCAGCCGCGAGGTGGAGTTCGCCACCTTCGCCGTCCCGTACATCGTCGGCGAGATCAAGCGCTTCTTCCGTGACACCAGCTGGGCCGTGCACGTGCCGCGCCGCCTCCAGGAGCTGCGCATCGACCTGGCCAAGGCCGTCGACGAGCTCTCCCAGAAGCTCGACCACGCCCCGACCACCGCCGAACTCGCCGAGCACCTGGGCATCGACGAGGAGGAGGTCGTCGAGGGCGTCGTCGCCAGCAACGGCTACACCGCCGGCTCCATCGACATGCCGATGGACGACTCCTCCGACCACACCGCCGTCCCCCTCTCCGACCGGCTCGGCGCCCTCGACGCCGACCTGGAGACCGCGGAGAACGTCCAGGCCCTCAAGCCCCTGATCGAGGAGCTGGACGACCGCGACCGCCGGATCCTGCGGATGCGCTTCGGTGAGGAGTTGACCCAGGCCGAGATCGGCGAGGCCCTGGGCGTCTCGCAGATGCACGTCTCCCGGCTGCTCGCCCGGATCACCGGGCGGCTGCGCGCGGGACTGCTCGCCGTGGAATGACCCGCGGCCCCCGGGGCGCCCCGCGCCCGGCCATGAACCATGTTCCCCCCACGGCAGGTACGGCGCCCCGGATTCCGGGGCGCCGTACCTGTGGTCGCGGCCGTGGCCGTCGGCTGGGGCGAGTACCTCAACGAGCTGCTGCACGGCACCCTCGGCGTCACCATTCCGGAGTCGGTCTCGGCGCCGCTCGGCGAGGGCGGGTACGTCAACCTGCCCGCGCTGGTGGTCGTGCTGCTCGCCATGGTCTTCCTGATGGGCGGCGCGAAGGAGAGCGCCCGCATCAACACGATCATGGTCGTGGTGAAGATCGCCACCCTGCTGCTCTTCTGCGGCATCGGCTTCCTCGGCATCAAGGCGGGCAACTACACCCCCCTCGCCCCGCTCGGCATCACCGGCATCAGCGCCGCCGCCGCGACCCTCTTCTTCTCCTACATCGGCTTCGACGCCGCGTCCACGGCCGGTGAGGAGGCGAAGAACCCCAAGCGGGACCTGCCCCGGGCGATCATGCTCTCGCTGCTGATCGTCACCGTGCTCTACTGCCTGGTCGCCCTCGTCGCCGTCGGCGCCATGCCCTGGCAGGACTTCGAGGGCACCGAGGCCGCGCTCGCGCAGATCATGAAGGACGTCACCGGCCACGGCTTCTGGAGCGTGGTGCTCGCCGCGGGCGCGGTCGTCGCCATCGCCAGCGTCGTCTTCGCCGTGCTGTACGGACAGACCCGCATCCTCTTCGCGATGTCCCGGGACGGCCTGGTGCCCAAGGTGTTCGCCCGGGTGGACCGGCGGACCGGCGCGCCGCGCGCCAACACGGTCATCGTCTCGCTCTTCTGCGGACTGCTCGCCGCCACCATCCCGCTCGGCGAGCTGGCCAACGCCACCAGCATCGGCACCCTCTTCGCGTTCGCGCTGGTCAACGTGGCCGTCGTCATCCTGCGCTACACCCGCCCGGACATGAACCGCACCTTCAAGGTGATGCTCTTCCCGCTCACCCCGGTGCTCGGCTTCGGCTTCTGCGCCTGGATGATGCTCAGCCTCCCGGGGGTGACCTGGCTGGTCTTCGCCGGCTGGATGGCGGCGGGCCTCGTGTTCTACTTCAGTTACGGCCTCCGCCGTTCCCGACTCGCCACCGCAGAGAAGTGATCCACCCGCAGTGCGACTGAACGATCTCGACGAACGCATCGTCCACGCCCTCGCCGAGGACGCCCGCCGCAGCTACGCCGACATCGGCCAGGCGGTCGGCCTCTCGGCGCCCGCGGTCAAGCGGCGGGTGGACCGGCTGCGTGCGGAGGGGGCCATCACCGGCTTCACCGTCCGCGTCGACCCGGCCGCGCTCGGCTGGGAGACCGAGGGCATCGTCGAGATCTTCTGCCGCCACAACACCTCGCCGGACGACATCCGGCGGGGGCTGGAGCGGTACCCGGAGGTGGTGTCCGCGTCGACCGTCACGGGCGACGCGGACGCCGTGGTCCAGGTCTTCGCCGCCGATATGCGGCACTTCGAACGGGTGCTGGAGCGGATCGCGGGGGAGCCGTTCGTGGAGCGCACCAAGTCCGTGCTGGTGCTGTCGCCGCTGCTGCGGCGCTTCTCCTCCGGCTCACCCGCGTAGCGACAGCCCGCGCCGGCCCGCGTCCGGCCGTGTTCGGCCGTGTTCGGCCGTGCCCGGCCGCCTCCGTCAGAGGGCGGGGTTCCAGGGCACCACGCGGAAGTCGCCGGTGCCCCCGCGGACCTTCTCGAAGGGCGCCGAGCCCACGCACGGCGGCAGCTCGCCCTGGTGGGCCGGGCTGCCGGTGGCCGCCCAGCTGTAGCCCAGGCGGTCCTTGCCGCCGCTGTCGTGCACGGTGATCCCCACCCGGGTGCCCTTGGCGCCCGGCAGGTCCGACCGCACGATGACGCCGGAGACGACCGCGACCTTCCCGCCGGTCAGCAGGCAGTCCACCTCGGCCTCCGCCGAGGCGCCCCGGCCGTTCAGATAGTGGCTGAAGCGGAAGGTGCCGGTGGCCTTCGTCGGGTCGTCGTTGTCGGCGGCGGCGAGCCGGGCGTCGAAGGTGAAGGTGATGTCGTCGCCCTGCGAGCGGTACAGCTTCGCCGTCCCGGTCAGCGCGGCGGCCGGCCGGGCCGTGGCGGCCTTTCCGGAGGTGACCTTTCCGGAGGCGGCTTCCCCGGGAGCGGCCTTCCCGGGGGCGGCGGCCGACGCGGTGCCCGCGGCCCCCGCGGTCAGCAGCGCCGCCGTGACAAAGGCGGCGAGGCGGGTGCGGCGGTGGGCGGTGCGCAGACGCATGGTGGCGGTCCTTCCGATCGGTGAAGCGGACACGTCACACTCTTCCGGCCCCGGCCCCGCCGGACATCGGACGACGGGAGGGACCGGACCTCCCCCGAGCGGCGGGGAAGGGCCCTCCCGGACCCGTTCCCGGGTCGCACGGCCGTCCTCCCCCGAGCGGGGCCCCGGGGGGGCGCAACGAATCGCCGCGGCGATGCCCGACGACGCAACGGATCGTCCGGATGCGCGCAACGCTCGCGCCTTGTCCGGGCCGGACGGCGGACCGTACCTTCGTAGACGTATCCCGTACACCCCCTGTCCCGAGGTCGTCCATGCCGTCGTTGCGTACCGCCCTGCTCCAGAGTTCCGGCCGGCCGGGCGACGTGGCGGAGAACCTGAAGCGGCTCGACGAGTACGCCGGACGCGCCGCCGAGGCCGGCGCCGGCCTGCTGGTCTGCCCCGAGCTGTACCTCACCGGCTACGCGATCGGCGACGACGTGCCCCGGCTGGCCGAGCCCGCCGACGGCCCCGGCGCGGCCGCCGTCGCCGGGATCGCCGCCCGCCACGGCATCGCGATCCACTACGGCTACCCCGAGCGGGCCGGCGATCTGGTCCACAACGCGGCCCAGCTCATCGGCGCCGGCGGCGAGCGCCTCGCGAACTACCGCAAGACCCACCTCTTCGGCTGCTTCGAGCAGGAGCACTTCACCCCCGGCGGCCAGCCCGTCGTGCAGGCCGAACTGAACGGCCTCACCATCGGCCTGCTGATCTGCTACGACGTGGAGTTCCCGGAGAACGTCCGGGCGCACGCGCTGGCCGGCACCGATCTGCTGCTGGTGCCCACCGCGCAGATGCACCCCTTCCAGTTCGTCGCCGAGTCGATGATCCCGGTACGGGCCTTCGAGAGCCAGATGTACATCGCGTACGTCAACCGCACAGGCCCGGAGGGCGAGTTCGAGTTCGTCGGCCTCAGCTCCCTCGCGAGCCCCGACGGGGCCGTCCGCGCGCGCGCCGGGCGCGGCGAGGAACTGGTCCTCGGCGAGGTCGACCCCGTTCTGCTGTCCGCCTCGCGCGAGACCAACCCCTACCTCCAGGACCGCCGCCCCGGCCTGTACGGCTCCCTGAGCTGAGTCCACAGGAGAGCCGGCCGGCTCACGCCCCCGCGTTCCCCACCCCCGCCCCACCGCATCACCCCGTGCAAGGAGTCCGTACCCCATGACGTCCACGGTGCCCACCACCGCTGTCCAGCACAGCGACGCGCAGCCGCCGATCACCATGTTCGGCCCGGACTTCCCCTACGCCTACGACGACTACCTCGCCCACCCGGCGGGCCTCGGCCAGATACCGGCGACCGAGCACGGCAGCGAGGTCGCGGTCATCGGCGGCGGCCTCTCCGGCATCGTCGCCGCCTACGAGCTGATGAAGATGGGCCTCAAGCCCGTCGTCTACGAGGCCGACCGGATCGGCGGCCGGCTGCGCACCGTCGGCTTCGAGGGCACCGGCACCGACGAGCTGACCGCCGAGATGGGCGCGATGCGCTTCCCGCCGTCGTCCACCGCCCTCCAGCACTACATCGACCTGGTCGGGCTGACCACCAGCCCCTTCCCCAACCCGCTGGCGCCCTCCACCCCCTCGACCGTCGTCGACCTCAAGGGCGAGTCCCACTACGCGGAGACCATCGACGACCTCCCGCAGGTCTACCGCGATGTGATGGACGCCTGGAACGCCTGCCTGGAGGAGGGCGCGGACTTCTCCGACATGAACCGCGCCATGCGCGAGCGCGACGTCCCGCGCATCCGCGAGATCTGGGCGAAGCTCGTCGAGAAGCTGGACAACCAGACCTTCTACGGCTTCCTCTGCGACTCCGAGGCGTTCAAGTCCTTCCGCCACCGGGAGATCTTCGGCCAGGTCGGCTTCGGCACCGGCGGCTGGGACACCGACTTCCCCAACTCCATCCTGGAGATCCTGCGCGTCGTCTACTCCGAGGCCGACGACCACCACCGCGGCATCGTCGAGGGCAGCCAGCAGCTCCCGCTGCGCCTGTGGGAGCGCGAGCCGCGGAAGATCGTGCACTGGCCGCTCGGCACCTCGCTCGCCTCGCTGCACGACGGGGACCCCCGGCCCGCCGTCACCCGCCTCAACCGCACCGCGGGCAACCGGATCACCGTCACCGACGCCTCCGGCGACATCCGCACCTACCGGGCCGCGATCTTCACCGCGCAGTCCTGGCTGCTGCTCTCCAAGATCGCCTGCGACGACTCGCTCTTCCCGATCGACCACTGGACGGCGATGGAGCGCACCCACTACATGGAGTCCTCCAAGCTGTTCGTGCCGGTGGACCGGCCGTTCTGGCTGGACAAGGACGAGGTGACGGGCCGCGACACCATGTCGATGACCCTCACCGACCGGATGACCCGCGGCACGTACCTGCTGGACAACGGCCCGGACAAGCCCGCCGTCATCTGCCTCTCCTACACCTGGTGCGACGACAGCCTGAAGTGGCTGCCGCTCTCGGCGAACGAGCGCATGGAGGTCATGCTCAAGTCGCTCGGCGAGATCTACCCGAACGTCGACATCCGGAGCCACGTCATCGGCAACCCGGTGACCGTGTCCTGGGAGAACGAGCCCTACTTCATGGGCGCGTTCAAGGCCAACCTGCCCGGCCACTACCGCTACCAGCGCCGTCTGTTCACGCACTTCATGCAGGACCGGCTGCCCGAGGACAAGCGGGGCATCTACCTCGCCGGCGACGACATCTCCTGGACCGCCGGCTGGGCGGAGGGCGCCGTGCAGACCGCGCTCAACGCGGTGTGGGGTGTGATGCACCAGTTCGGCGGCGCGAGTGACCCGACCAACCCGGGTCCGGGCGATGTGTACGAGGAGATCGCGCCGGTGGAGCTGCCGGAGGACTGACGACACGGCCCGCCGGTCCGTCGGGGACCGGCGGGGGCGCGCTCACGGGCGGGGCGGGGCCGGGCCGATGTGCCGGTCCGGCCCCGCCCGTCGCCGTGCCCGTCGCCGTGCCCGTCGCCGTGCCCGGCTCGCCGTGCCGCGCTCGCCGTGCTCAGTGCCAGGGGGTGAGGAGGCAGCGGCCGACCAGCCCCACCCCGGCGTCCAGCCGCTCGGTGAACTCGTCGGCCAGGTCGGGCGCGTCCCGCAGCCCCCACAGCAGCCGGGCCGCCGACCAGGCCGCGTCCCTGGCCCGGGCCAGGGACCAGGTGCCCACCAGATGGGTGAGCGGGTCCGCGATCTGGAGCAGGTCCGGGCCCGGCATCAGGTCCTCGCGGATGCGCTCCTCCAGCAGGACCAGGATCTCGCCGACGCGCTCGAACTCGTCCTCCAGATCCGCCGGGACGCAGCCGAGGGTGTGGCAGGTCTCGACGACGGCGAGCGGCAGGTCGTGGCCGATGTGCGCGTTGATCCCGGCCAGCGCGAACTGGAGCGGGCGCACCCCGGGATGGCGGCGGAACTGGAACAGCGGCCGCCAGCAGGCGGGCGGACGGGTGCCCTCCGCCGCCGCCTCCACGGCGTCGAGGTAGTGCTCGGCGAAGATGCCGCCGAGGGCCCCGGCCGCGCGCCGGTCCGGGAACTCGCCCGCCGCCACCCGGCGCACCAACTCCTCGGTGACCGCGAGGTAGACGCGGTGGAAGACCGCGAGCCCGTCCCCGGCGGGCCAGTCGGCGCCGAGCGCCCGCATCCGCCCGAGGACCGGGTCCGCCGCCGGGCTGGAGGGGGCCGGGCCGGGACCCGGCCGGACCGCGAGCTGTTGCCTGTGCGCCATGGTGGCAGGGTCCCAGCCCGGAGCCGGGCGGCGCGGTGCCGGGCCGTGGCTTCCCCGGAACGGGGGACGCCCGCTCGGACGTCCGGGGCGGGGGAGGGGAGCGTGCCGTGGGCCTTTGGTGAAGTGGCGGGCGCACAGGTCTTGGCAGTGCCATTTCACATTACTATGTTACAGGTCACATCGCGGTTGCTTTCGGCTCGTCAGAAACCGCGCGCACCACGGCACTTCAGGCACAGCCCCCCACTTCCCCCTCCCTCAGCAGGAGCCGCAGGTGTCCCAGCCCAGAGCCGTGCGCACATCCGTCCTCGCCGCCGCCCTCGCGGTGGCCCTCGCCGCCTCCCTGGGGCCGGCCGCCGCCCGGTCCGCGTCCCCGGCCGCCGTCCCCGTCCCCGCGTCCACTGCCGCCCCGGCGCCGGGCTCCGGCGCCACCGACCCGTACGACCGGGCGGAACGCAGAGCCTCCGCCCCGCCCGCCCGGACCGCACAGGCCCCCGCCCCGGGTGACGTGAAGCCCGGCCGGATACCCGGCCCGGCCACGCCCGCCGCGGCCGCCCACACCGCTCCCGCCGCCGGGGTCCCCTGCACCCTGGACGCCGTGACCGCCCTCGGGCCCGAACCCTTCGCCGACTTCCTCACCGACCCGGCCGTCCTCGCCGACGGCTGTCTGCGCGCCCTCCTGTGGACCTGGGACGCCCGGCTCGCCCCCGTCATGAGCGACGCCCATGTCCAGGCCGCCGCCCGCCGCGCCGGGGCCCTCGCGCCGGGCCACGACGGACAGAACTCCGCCCACCTGGAAGAGCTGTTCACCTATCTGCACGCGGTCGTGTACCACGACTTCTCCCGGGACGAGATCGACATCTCCGACCCGCCCACCCTGGCGGCCGTCCGCGGCGCCGTCGACGAACTCGGCGGCGCCGCCCGGACCTTCGACGCCACCGCCGCCAACGCCCGGACCCTGCGCGAAGCCCTCTACACGGCCAGTGCCGCCGGACTGCGCCACCACCAACTCCCGCTCACCGCACGGGTGCTGGCGACCATGGGCCCGGACCGGCCCGCCACCCACCACGACACCGCCTGGGCGGGCGCGGCCCTCGCCGGCCTCTCCCTGAACTACCTCGGCCTCTACCCGGGCAACCAGGACGCCGCCTTCCACGCCGCCGCCGCGGCCGATCCCGGCTACCGCGCCGCGTTCAAGGGTTTCGCCGCCCACACCCACCTCAAGGGCACCGCCAACGCCTGGCTGGTGCGCGACGCCCTCAACGAGTACGGGCGCTTCGGGCAGGTGGCCGGACTGCGGGAGGCCGTCGCCGCCGACCTGGGCGCCCTCCTGGAACCCGTCCGCACGGCCTGGGGCGACGGCAGCGCGCCCTGGGTCTCCCTGGCCTCCTGGCTGAACCACTTCGAGGCGTGCGCGCCGTACGGCGTCTGCCGCGCGGACATCGAGAAGCGCCTGTTCCCGCACACCTACACCTACGACAACGGCGGCGTCCGGGTGCGCACCGCCCTGGACCGGGCCCTCGTCGACAAGCTCCACCACGCGAGCAAGCAGGTGAAGGCGCAGTTCCACCGCGTACTCGGGGCCGACGCGCCCCTGGCCGGCGACCCCCACACCGTGCTGACCGTGGTCCTCTACGCCTCCCGCGCCGACTACGAGAACTACCACCCGCTGCTCACCGGTATGGGCACCGACAACGGCGGCATCTACATCGAACGCGGTGCCACCTTCTACACCTACGAGCGGCGCGTCCCCCAGGACTCCTCCCTCACCCTGGAGGAGCTGTTCCGCCACGAGTACACCCACTACCTCAACGGCCGCTTCGCCGTCCCCGGCTTCTTCGGCGAGGGCCCCTGGTACGAGGGCGACCGGACCACGGCCATGGACGAGGGCACGGCGGAGTTCTTCGCCGGAGCCACCCGTGACGACGGCGTCGCGGTCCGCCGGGCCCTGGTGCGCGGGATCATCGCCGACACGGCGGGCGGCGGGCCCCGGATGAGCGTCGAGCAGATCCTCAACGCCACCTACGACGGCGACGGCTTCCGCTTCTACGACTACGCGGGCACCTTCTTCGCCTACCTGTGGACCAGCCGGCCCACCCTGCTGCGGACCATGTACACGCAGCTGCGGAACGACGACGTTGCCGGGTACGACGCCTGGCGGCGGAGCGCGGGCGCGGACGCCGGTATCCAGCAGGGCTACGACCGCTTCCTGGACGCGCGGATCGCCGAGGTGGACGACCTCTTCGTGCCGGACACCGCGTACACACCGGGCCATCTACTGCGGCACGCCACCGTGGCGGGCGTGCGGGACGCGTTCGCCGGGGCGACGTACACCCGGCCGCAGTGCGCCGGGGACGGTGACCCGGGGCGGCCGAGGTTCGTCTGCGCCGGGCGGATCACGGCCCGGCTGACGGACGGTCACAGCCCGGACCAGGTCTTCCGGGACATGTCGGAGACCGTGGACGCCTTCCTTCTCGACCGGGCGGCCCCGGCGGCGGACAACCTCGCCGACATGACCTGCTCCTTCGGGCCGGTCGACATCTGGCCGGGGCGGGACGGGGGCACCTCCGACTACCGCTGCGAAGGCCCGCTGCGGCACTGAACACCTTTCGCGGGCCGGTCCGTTGCGCCTTGTCACGGCCCGGACCGGCCCTCTGGGCAGACCCGAGGAAATGTGACATGTTACTGCCGTGCCCACGAGACCTCCTCCGGACGCGGGACCCTCTCCGCGCGCGAGACCTTCTCCGGACGCACCCGAGCCCGAGCCCCCGGCGGACCCGGTGAGGTGTGCCCTCGCGCGTTCCGCCCCCGCCCGGGCCGCCGCCGACCCGTCGGACGCCGTGGTGGACGCCGTGGTCGTCGGCGCGGGCGTGGTGGGGGCCGCCTGCGCCCACGGGCTGGCGCGTGCCGGGCTCTCGGTGGCCGTCGTGGACCGCGGCCCGGTCGCGGGCGGCACCACCGGCGCGGGGGAGGGCAACCTCCTCGTCTCCGACAAGGCCCCCGGCCCCGAACTCGACCTCGCCCTCCTCTCCGCCCGGCTCTGGCGCGAACTCGCCGCCGAGACCGGGGACCTCGGCGGCGAGCGCGGGGACCTCGGCGCCGGGCCGGTGGAGTACGAGGCCAAGGGCGGTCTGGTCGTCGCCCCGGACGCCGTCGCGCTGAAGGCCCTGCGCGCCTTCGCGGAGGGCCAGCGGGCGGCCGGGGTGGCGGCGGCCGAGATCGCCGCCGGTGAACTCGGCGCGCTGGAACCGCATCTGGCGCCGGGTCTCGCGGGCGGTGTCCACTACCCGCAGGACGCCCAGGTGCAGCCCGCCCGGGCGGCCGCCCACCTGCTCGCCGCCTCCGGGGCCGCCCTGGTGCTCGGGGAGGAGGTCGTCGCCGTCCTCCGGGACGCCTCGGGCGCGGTCCTGGGCGTCCGCACCGCGCGGCGCACCCTCTCCGCGCCCGTGGTCGTCAACGCGGCCGGTACCTGGGGCGGGCAGCTCGCCGCCCTCGCCGGAGTGACGCTGCCGGTGCTGCCCCGTCGGGGGTTCGTGCTGGTCACCGAGCCCCTGCCGCGCGTGGTCCGGCACAAGGTCTACGCCGCCGACTATGTCGCCGACGTGGCCAGCGGCTCGGCCGCCCTCCAGTCCTCGGCGGTGGTCGAGGGCACCCCGGCCGGGCCGGTCCTCATCGGTGCCACCCGGGAGCGGGTCGGCTTCGACCGGAGCCTGTCCACCGAGGCGCTGCGGCGGCTCGCCGCGCAGGCCACCGCGCTCTTTCCGGTGCTCGGCGGGGTGCGGGCGATGCGCGTCTACCACGGGTTCCGCCCCTATCTGCCCGACCACCTCCCCGCGATCGGGCCCGACCCCCGTGCGCCCGGGCTGTTCCACGCCTGCGGGCACGAGGGCGCGGGCATCGGACTCGCCCCGGCCACGGGTGCGTTGATCGCCGCCGCGGTCACCGGGGCGCTGCCGCCGCTGGACCCGGGGCCGTTCCGTCCGGACCGGGCCTTCCCCGAGGAGGACCACCCGGCGGCCGGTCCGGGCGCCGGGTCCGTGAACCTCCATTCCGTCCGCAGCCGAGAGGGTGACGCCCCATGAGCCCCGTCCCGTTCCCCTTGCCCTTGCCCTTGCCCTTGCCCTTTGCCGGTCGGCGCCGGAGCCCGCGCGCGCTCGTGGGCGGGGCCCCGCGCACGGTGTACGCGATCGAGGTGGACGGGGCCGAGGTGTCCGTCCAGGAGGGCCAGAGCGTGGCCGCGGCCCTGTGGGGGGCCGAAATTCCCGCCTGGCGCACCACTCGTTCCGGCGGTGCGCCCCGGGGGGTTTTCTGCGGCATCGGCACCTGCCACGACTGCCTGGTCACCGTCAACGGCCGCCCCAACCAGCGCGCCTGCCTGGTCCCCGCCCGCCCCGGCGACACCGTCACCACCCAGGAGGGCACGGGCCGTGCCGGTCTCGCCGTCTGAGCCGGGTCCCGGTGCGGGGGAGGCGCGGGGCGTGGAGCCGGCGGTCGTCGGCGCCGGTCCCGGCCCGGGGGAGGCGCGGGACGTGGACCTGGCGGTCGTCGGGGCCGGTCCCGCCGGGCTCGCCGCGGCCGTCACCGCCGCGCGCCTCGGGCTCACCGTCGCCCTCCTCGACGCGGGCGAACGGCCCGGCGGCCAGTACTACCGCCACCCCGCCCCGGCCCTCGGCGCCGCCCGGCCGGAGGCCCTGCACCACCGCTGGCGCGCCTTCGTACGGCGGGACGCGGAGCTGCGCACGGCCACCCGGGCGGGGCGGGCCGTGCACCTGGCCGCCCACCACGTCTGGGCCGTCGTCCGGGACCCGGCCGCCGGCTGGCGGCTGCACGCCGTCGCCGGCACCGGGGCCGAGGAGCGGCCCGCCGCCGTCACCGCGCGGGCGGTCCTGCTGGCCACCGGCGCGTACGAACGCCAACTCCCCTTCCCCGGCTGGACCCTGCCGGGGGTGGTCGGCGCGGGCGGGGCCCAGGCCATGCTCAAGTCCGGGCTGGTGCTGCCCGGCCGCCGGGTGGTCGTCGCGGGCAGCGGCCCGCTGCTGCTCGCCGTCGCCGCCTCCCTGGCCGACGCGGGCGCCCGGGTGCCCGCGGTCGTGGAGGCCGCCTCCTACCGCGGGTACGCCGAGTGCCCCGGCGCCCTGCTGCGGAACCCGGGAAAGCTCGCCGAGGGCGCGGTGTTCGGCGGCGCGCTGCTGCGGTCCGCGACCCGGCTGCTCACCGGGCACGCGGTCACCGAGGCGCACGGCGAGGACGGCCGGGTGGCGGCCGTGACCGTCGCCCGGCTGGCCGGCGACTGGCGGCCCGTCCCGGGCAGCGGCCGGCGCATCCCCTGCGACGCGGTCGCCGTCGGCCACGGCCTGGTCCCCCAGCTGGAGCTGGCCACGGGGCTGGGCTGCGCCACACGGACCGCGCCGGACGGCAGCCCGGCGCTGGTCCTCGGCCCGGGGCAGGAGACCTCGGTGCCCGGGGTGTGGGCGGCGGGGGAGACCGGCGGCATCGGTGGCGCCGAACTCGCCCTGGCCGAAGGGGAACTGGCCGCCTCCGCCGTCGCCCGGGCGCTCACCGGCCGGACCCTGCCCCCGCGCCGCACCGCCGCGCTGGGCCGCCGCCGCGACCGGCTGCGCGCCTTCGCCGCCGCCATGGGCGCGGCCCACCGGCCCGGTCCGGGCTGGACCGGCTGGCTGCGGGACGGCACCGAGGTCTGCCGCTGCGAGGAGGTCCCGGCCGGGGCCGTCCGGGAGGCCGTCACGGAACTGGGCGCCCGCGACGCCCGTACGGTCAAGCTGCTCACCCGGGCCGGGATGGGCTGGTGCCAGGGCCGGATGTGCGGCCCGGCCGTCGCGGCGCTGACCGGCGAGGACCCGGAGCCCGCCCGCCGCCCGCTCTCCTGCCCGGTCCCGCTGGCGCACCTCGCCGCGCTGCCCCGCACCGAGTGAAGCGCGCCGCCGCCGCGCGCCCGCCGTGCCGAGTGGACCGCCGCGCGTCCCCGGCGCGAACCCCCTTTCCCCCGGGGCGTGTTCGCGCTCTTGTCCGCCACCCGCACCCGTCAATAAAATGTCACACCTCACACAAGGGAGCCGCTGATGCCCGCTGCGCACATCCCCGCCCCCGAGCCCACCCCGCTGCCCGGACCCGCCCACGGGGCCCACGGGTGGAGCGCCGAACGCCCCTGGCGGGGGCTGATGGTGGCCACCGCCCTGCCGTTCCGGGCGGACGGGACCGTCGACCACGACGCCTACGCCGAGCACGTCTCCTGGCTGATCGGGAACGGCTGCGACGGGGTCGTCCCCAACGGCTCCCTCGGCGAGTACCAGACCCTCACCGAGGAGGAGCGCGCCCGGGTCGTCGCCACCGCCGTCGCGGCGGCCGGGAGCGGGGCCCGGGTGATGGCCGGGGTCTCCGCGTACGGCAGCGGGGAGGCCCGCCGCTGGGCCGACCGGGCCGCCGGGGCGGGCGCCGGAAGCGTGCTGCTGCTGCCGCCCAACGCCTACCGGGCCGACGCCCGCGCGGTCCGCGCCCACTACGCGGAGGTCGCCGGGGCCGGGCTGCCCGTGGTCGCGTACAACAACCCCGTCGACACCAAGGTGGATCTCACCCCGGAGCTGCTGGCCCGGCTGCACGCGGACGGCAGCGTCGTCGCCGTCAAGGAGTTCAGTGGAGATGTGCGCCGGGCGTACGAGATCGCCGAACTCGCCCCCGGTCTCGACCTGCTGGCCGGCGCGGACGACGTCCTGCTCGAACTGGCCCTGGCGGGCGCGGTCGGCTGGATCGCCGGCTTCCCCAACGCCCTCCCGCGCGTCTGCGCCGACCTCTACCGGGCCGCGCTCGCCCGGGACCTGCGGGCCGCGCTGCCGCTCTACCGGATGCTGCACCCGCTGCTGCGCTGGGACTCCCGGACCGAGTTCGTCCAGGCGATCAAGCTGGCGATGGACGTGGCGGGCCGGCCGGGCGGGACCAGCCGTCCGCCGAGGCCCCCGCTGGACGCGGCCCAGGAGGCCGCCGTGCGCGCGGCGACCGAGAAGGTCCTCGCGGAAGGACTCCGCTGACCATGCGCACCCGTCACATCTACCACGCGGTGGACTCCCACACCGAGGGCATGCCGACCCGGGTGATCACCGGCGGTGTCGGGATCGTCCCCGGCGCCACCATGGCCGAGCGCCGCCGCCACTTCGCCGAGCACCTGGACCATCTGCGCACCCTGCTGATGTACGAGCCGCGCGGGCACTCCGCGATGAGCGGCGCGATCCTCCAGCCTCCCACCCGGCCCGATGCCGACGTGGGCGTGCTCTTCGTGGAGGTGTCCGGGCTGCTGCCCATGTGCGGCCACGGCACCATCGGGGTGGCGACCGTCCTGGTGGAGACCGGGATGGTCCCCGTCACCGAGCCGGTCACCACGGTCCGGCTGGACACCCCCGCCGGGCTGGTCAGCGCCGAGGTCCAGGTGACGGACGGCGCGGCGCGGGCCGTCACCCTCACCAACGTCCCCGCCTTCTGCGCCGGACTCGACCTCAAGGCCGAGGTGCCGGGGTACGGCCGGATCACCTACGACCTGGCCTACGGGGGCAACTTCTACGCCTTCGTGGAACTCGACGCCCTCCGGCTGCCCTTCGACCGGGCGGCCAAGGACGAGCTGCTGGCGGCGGGCCTCGCGGTGATGGAGGCCGTCAACTCCGGCCCCGACCGGCCCGTCCACCCCGCCGACCCGGCCATCTCCGGCCTCAAGCACGTCTATCTGGCCGCGCCCGGCTCGACCGCCCGCCGCTCGCGGCACGCCATGGCCATCCACCCCGGCTGGTTCGACCGCTCGCCGTGCGGCACGGGAACCAGCGCGCGGATGGCCCAGTTGCACGCCCGGGGGCTGCTGCCGCTGCACACCGACTTCGTCAACGAGTCCTTCATCGGCACGGAGTTCACCGGGCGGCTGACCGGCGAGACGGAGGTCGGCGGGGTGCCCGCGGTGGTGCCCCGGGTCACCGGCCGGGCCTGGATCACCGGCACCGCCCAGTACTTCCTGGACCCGGCGGACCCGTTCCCCGCGGGCTTCCTGCTCTGACCGGCCCGGGCCCGGCGGGGAAACGTGACATTGTACGCTGACCCTCCGCCAAGTCCCGGAGGAAACGCGATGGGCGACCTGAAGCACCACGGCCTCATCAGGGCGCAGGAACGCCTGCGCGACCAGGTCGGCCACGCCCTGCGCGCCGCGCTGATCGCGGGCGAACTCCGCCCCGGCCAGGTCTACTCCGCGCCCGGCCTCGCCGCCGACCTGGGCGTCTCCGCCACTCCCGTGCGCGAGGCCATGCTCGACCTCGCCCGGGAGGGCCTGGTCGAGCCGGTCCGCAACAAGGGCTTCCGGATCACCGAGGTCAGCGAACGCGACCTCGACCAGTACACCGAACTCCGCGCGCTGATCGAGGTCCCCACGGTCGGCCGGGTCACCCGCACCGCGACCGCCGGGGAACTGGAGGCGCTGCGCCCGCTCGCCGAGCAGATCGTCACCAGTGCCCGCGAACACGACCTGATCGGCTATCTGGAGGCGGACCGCCGCTTCCACCTCGGCCTGCTCGGCCTCGCGGGCAACGACCGCCTGGTCGAAACCGTCGGCGACCTGCGCAAGCGCTCCCGCCTCTACGGGCTGACCGCCCTGGACGAGGCGGGCAAGCTGGTCTCCTCCGCCGAGGAGCACCTGGAACTCCTGGACCTGATGCTCGCCGGCGACGCGGTGGCGGCCGAGGCGTGCATGCGGCGGCACCTGGGCCATGTGCGCTCCCTCTGGGCGGCCGCCCGCGACGAGCCGCCCTACCGCGTCCCACCCGTGCCCGGCCCGGTCTCGCCGTCCCCCTTGTCGTAGGAGGCCCCCGACCCGGACGCGAGGGTGTCCCGAACCTCCGCCGCCGTGGGCCGATCCGCGGGCCGGTGACTCAGCATCGCGTCCACGACCGTGCCCAGGTCTCCGGCGATCGTCACCGGCCGGTGGGGATTCTCCACGACGGCTCGACGCTGTTCCTCACGGGGAGCGTCGTCGGGGTAGGCGACATGCCGCCACCCCGTAGCGCTGATCAGCAGGGAAGCGCCGAGCGCGTACACGTCGGATTCCCGGGTGGGCCGCGCGGTCCCGTGGGCCAGGACGCTTCGGGCGATCTCCGGAGCCTCGTAGTGGACGAGACAACCCCGGTAGGGGAAGTCCCATCGAGGCGGTACGTAGCCTCCCCTCGCCAGGCCGAGGTCGATCAACGTCGCGCCCGTCGCATCCAGGATCAGGTGCGCGGGTTGCACGTCTCCGTGCACCCACCCCGTTCGGTGCAGATCCGCGAGGGCCGTTGCGGCCGCCACGGCATCAGGACGGTCCGGAGGCGTCGCCCTTCCCGGGCGCCTGCACTCTGCCCACTTGTCGTGCAGGGAGAGCCCTCCGTGCCACGGCTGGATGCTCCACGTGCCTTCGGCCCACTGGCCGTCGTGGACGTCATCCGCTCCGAGACTCCGCAAGATGTGTGCCTCGCGGCTCGGCGCAAGCGCTGTGTGCGCATGGGTCCGGCTGGGGTACCCGATCTTCACCGCACGAGCGCCGGCGTCGGTCTCGATGTACCACACCGTCGACCCCCTGCGGTTCGCCACGAGACGCTTCAGCCTCGGTGCGGCCGTCGCCAGGACCTCACAGGGAAGGTCTTTGGGCTCTGCACGTGTCGTCATAGTCCACTCTCCAGACGCCGCGGAACCGCCCCCCCCACGGGGCAGTCGGCTCCGCGGCTCTCATCTGCCGGACGGAAGTGCTCAGACGGCCCGGTAGTCCCGCCCGCAGTCCGAGTCGCACTGAGCCGCGCTCTCGCCGTTCACGGTCCACAGGTCATCCATGACCATGAAGCCCATCGCCTTCATGGCGTGCGCCGTGGCCCGGACCTCCTCCAGGACGCGGCCCCCGCCGCCGGGGCGGGGGTTGTGTTCCAGGAACCGTCCGGCGTACTTCTGACAGAACTCGCGGTAGTCGGAGGTGTGCAGGATGAACGAGTGGAGCGCTCCGTCCACGTCGTCGCTGGGAACCATCTTGACGGTGGCCGTGCTCACCGTGGCGAGGAACGCCAGTGCCTGGTCCGTCGAGCGCTCGGCCTTCCCCTGGTCGTAGCCGAAGTGATGTGCCGTGAATTCGGCGATGCTGTCGAACAGTTCCGGCGCGACCAGGTCTCGTCCCGTTCGCAGGTCCTTGTGTACGGCGGTCATGTCTGTCACTGCTCTCTTTCGCTGTGATGAGTGCGGAACCCGCCCAGGCCGTCCATCCTTCGCCTGCTTGTCGCGAGGGAGACCAGGACGGGGTGGTTCCCCCGCCTCAGGGCGACGAAATGCCGTAAGGAGACGGCGAATCGGCGCGCTTCTGAGGCGGGGAGTCATGTCGCGGGCAGGCGCAGGGCAGGTAGCCGGACGCAGGTGACACCGTTTCCAGCGGCTCGACTTCCCGCCTGGGCCGGATCTCCTGCTCGTCGCCATTGGGCGTGACCCGGTACACGCGGATCGTCATCACGGCTGCGTCAGCTTCTTCCTGATCCAGTGGGCCAGGGTGAAGACCTCACCGGCCGGTGCGCTCCCCAGGTTCACGAAAGAGCGCCCCTCGGCGGACTCGGAGCCCGCCACGTCGGGGAACGAGACCCCGATGAGCGCCAAGGTCTCCCGTAGCTCGGTTGCCGCGTTCGTGGCGATGGTCTCCTTCGCGTTCCACCTCATGCGCTGCCTCGCCCCGGTTGTCTCCGCCATGGCTGCTCACTCCCTGTTGCCTTCCGATCACTGATGTGCCGCCAGATTGCCGCTCTGTGAACGGCGTCACCAGTGGCACGGGTAGTGGCAAGCTGGGGCACATGGGCATCGGGGAGTTGATCAGAGACCTCCGCAGGGCGCAGGGTTGGTCACAGGGCGGGTTGGCGACGAGGCTGACGGAATCGGCGCCCGGCTACAACATGAGCCGAGAGACCGTCTCCCGCTGGGAGAACGGGAAGATCAAGCCCGGCCCCTTCTGGCTCGGACACCTGGCAGCCGTACTTGAGGCTCCCTTGGCAGTCTTGGAGAACGCGTTGAAGCGCAGGACGTTCCTCACCGACGTGGCCGCCACGGCGATAGCCCCTCTGGTGGCGTCGGACCTGATCGAGCACGGCTTCAGCGCACGATTGGGCGGCCTCGCCCCGGACGCCGACGACTGGGAAGGCAAGCTGGCCGCCTATGGCACGCAGTACATGTCCCTGGGGGCGGCGGACATTCAGCGACGGCTTTCCGGCGAGCTGGTGGTCATCCAGCAGCAGCTCGATGAACCGAGGCTCTGGTCCGTCGCCGCCCGGCTGATGACCCTCTACGCCAAGACCTTCCCCGGCTCGGACGGTTCGAAGGCGGTGAACTGGTACCTCATGGCGGCCAGGGCCGCAGACCGCAGCGGGGACGAGCAAACCCGGGTGTGGGTGCGCGGTCGGGCATCCATCGCACTCGGATACGAAGGGGCCTCGCTCGACGTGGCCACCATGTTCGCGGACCAGGCTCTCGCCATCTCCGACAAGCCGAGTCTCGGGCTGCTGAACTCCGTTATGGGCAAGGCCCATGCCGCCGCGATCCGCGGTGACAAGGTCATCTCCCTGGCCATGGCCGAGGAAGGCCGACGTATCTTCGACTCGGCCGGCTCCTGCGAGCAGACCAGCGACTACGCCGTGCCGTACTGGCGCATGAATGTGTTCCTGAGCCTGCTGTTCGCCCGGTTGGGTAGGGAAAGGCAGGCGTTGGAAGCGCAGGAAGCGTCGGCCAAGGAGCTGCCCGCCACGCTGCCGCGCTTCGCGACACACCTGGAAATGCACAAGGGGCTGATGATCGCGAGAGCAGGGGATCAGGCAGGAGGGTACGCCTTCGCCAAGGCCGCGCTCGATGAACTGCCCCCGGAGAAGCATTCCCTCACTCTTCGGATGCTCCTGGACGAGATCAGGGGCAAGTGACCGGAAAGTTTGGGGCCATTCGTCCGTGCGGCGGATGTACGGACCGGCGGGAGCCGTGCCGTCGGAGCGCTAACTCCGGCCGCGCGTCATCGACATCAGCAGCCCGTGGGTCTCGTCGTCGGCGGCGACCACCAGGCCGTGGCCGCCCTCGCCGACGGGGGCGCCGTCGATGCCGGTGACCGTGCAGCCGGCCGCCCGGCACAGGGCGATGCCGGCCGCGAAGTGCACGCTTTCGGAGAGGTCGCCGCCGTCGGTGACATAGGCGGCGCGCTTGCCCGCGGCCACCCAGGCGAGCGCCAGGGTCGTGGAGGCGACGCGCGGCCGGAAACGTTCGGCGAACTCGGGGCGGGCCAGCAGGTCCACGGCGCGGAAGCCGGGCGCACTCGGGAACGGCGGGTCCAGGTTGACATCGACCAGGCGGGTGGCGGCCGTGGGCGTCAGGAGGGTGTCGTCGGCCCCGTCGCGCCGCACCCAGGCGGCCTCGCCGTCGGTGACGTACACCTCGCCGCTGAACGGGTCGGCCACGGCCGCCGCCCCACCGCGCAGCGCCACGTTGACGGCCACCAGCATGGTGCCGACCGCGTAGTTCAGCGTGCCGCACAGGGGATCCACCAACCACTGGCGCGCGGGATCGGCGGCGCCCTGCTGCCCGCCTTCCTCGCCGAGTACCGCGTCATCGGGCCGTGCGGCACCGATGACGCCGAGGATCGCCTTCTCGGCCGCCACATCGGCGGCGGTGGCGAAGTCCCCGGCACCCTTGTCGATGCGGTCGAGTCGCCGGCCGTACAGGGCGCGGACCACGTCCGCACCGGCCCGCGCCCCGGCCACCGCGACTGCCGCATCGTCAGAACCCGTGTACGAGTTGATCACGCCGCCAGCCTAGCGGCCGCCCCCGCCCCCGTCCGCCCCGCCGGGCGCGTCCACCTTGTCGTAGGAGGACGTCCCCGAATCCAGCAGCGGCTCCTGCGACGTGAGGTGGGCCGGGGCGAAGGCGCGCAGGACGTGGTAGCCCGTGATGACGACGATCGTGCCGAGGGCGATCCCGCCCAGCTCGAAGGTGTCGGTGATCTTCAGGCTGACACCGCCGACGCCGATGATGATGCCCGCCGCGGCCGGGACCAGGTTGAGCGGATTGCGCAGGTCCACGCCCGCGTTGATCCAGATCTGCGCGCCGAGCAGACCGATCATGCCGTAGAGGATCACGGTGATGCCGCCGAGCACCCCGCCGGGGATCGCGGCCACCACCGCGCCGAACTTGGGGCAGAGGCCGAAGAGCAGGGCGAAGAACGCCGCCGCCCAGTACGCGGCCGTGGAGTAGACCCGGGTCGCGGCCATCACGCCGATGTTCTCGGAGTAGGTGGTGTTCGGCGGGCCGCCGACCGCCGTGGAGAGCATCGAGGCGGCGCCGTCGGCCGCGATCGCGGTGCCCAGCTTGTCGTCGAGCGGGTCGCCGGTCATCTCGCCGACCGCCTTGACGTGCCCGGCGTTCTCCGCGATCAGGGCGATGACGACCGGCAGGGCGACGAGGATCGCCGACCACTCGAAGCTCGGCGCGTGGAAGGACGGCAGCCCGATCCAGTCGGCCTGCCCGACCGCCGACAGGTCCAGCCGCCAGTGGTCGACCGCCTCGCCGCCGCCCACCGGGGAGTGGATCCGCCCGAAGACCAGGTCCAGGACCCAGGAGAGGGCGTACCCGAAGACCAGCCCCAGGAAGATCGCCACACGGGAGAAGAAGCCGCGCAGGCAGACCACCGCGAGTCCGGTGAAGAGCATCACCAGGAGCGCGGTCCACTGGTCCTGCGGCCAGTACGTCGCGGCCGTGACCGGGGCCAGGTTGAAGCCGATGAGCATGACGACCGCGCCGGTGACGATCGGCGGCATCGCGGTGTGGATGACCCGCGCGCCGAAGCGCCGCACCGCGAGGCCGGCCAGGAAGAGGGCCGCGCCCACCACCAGCACCGCGCCGGTGACCGTCCCGCTGTCCCCGCCGGAGGCCCGGATGGCGGCGGCGACGCCGACGAAGGAGAGCGAGCAGCCGAGATAGCTGGGCACCCGGCCGCGCGTGGCCAGGAGGAAGATCATGGTCGCGACGCCGGACATCATGATCGCGAGGTTCGGGTCCAGGCCCATCAGCACGGGGGCCACGAAGGACGCCCCGAACATCGCCACCACGTGCTGGGCGCCGAGCCCGGCCGTCCTCGGCCAGGAGAGCCGCTCGTCGGGTCGTACGACGGCACCGGGAGCGGGGGTCCGCCCGTCGCCGTGCAGGGTCCAGCGCACGCCGAGGTCCACGGGCCGCTCCACTTCCTGTCCGTTGCTGTGCGGGGTCCGGGCTCCGGGCCGCCGGGTTCGCCGTGGCCGGAAGGGGGTCCCTCGCTCGGTGATCGGCGTCATCGTAGTGGCCCGGGGTGGCCGTGACCGGGGCAGGGGCGGTCGGCAGGGGTACTGAGCGACCGCTTAGGATGAATGGAATCCAGACAGTCCGGGCCCCCGCCGCCCGTACTGCCCGAACCGCCCTTCCCGCAGAGGAGCCAGGACCGTGACCGTGCCCGCCCCGACCGTCCCCGCCGCCGAGCGCGGCGTCCTCGTCCCCGTGGACGTCCACTTCGACGACCTCGACGCCCTCGGGCTGCTGCACAACGCCCGCTACCCGCTGCTCGTCGAGCGCGCCTGGGTGGCCCACTGGCAGGCGCAGGGCTTCGCCTACGAGGGCGACTGGGCCGCCGCCGGGGACGCCTGCAACGCCGTACGGGAACTGCGCGTCGGGTACGAGCAGCCGGTGACCCGGGCCGGGGCCTACGCCGTGGAGCTGTGGCTCGACCGCCTCGGCACCACCGGCCTGACCTACGGCTTCCGCTTCTGCTCGGCCGACGGGCGGACCACCTACGCGCGCGGGCACCGCGTCCTCGTCCGGCTGGACGCGGCGACCCTGCGGCCCGCCCCCTGGAGCGAGCGGTTCAGGGCCGCCGGTCGGGCACTGCTGCGTCCGGAGCCGCGGGACTGACCGGCGCGGCCTTCCGGCCCGCCGTGCGCAGCACCCCCGCGCCCGCCACCAGGCCCAACGCCAGCGCGGTCACCAGGCCGAACGACACCACCAGACTGGTCGCGTCGGCCACCGCGCCGATCGCCGAGGGCGCGATCAGGCCCGAGGTGTAGGTGATGGTCGCGACGCCCGCGATGGCCTGGCTCGGGTTCGGCCCGCTGCGCCCGGCCGCCGCGAAGGCCAGCGGCACCACGACGGCGACGCCGAGGCCGAGCAGCCCGAAGCCCGCCAGCGCGGTCGCCGGATGGGGCGCGAAGACCACGAGCAGCCCGCCGCCGGTCGCGAGCACCCCGCCCGTGCGCACCGTGCGCACCGCGCCGAACCGGTCCACGATCCCGTCCCCGGCGAACCGGGCCACCGCCATGGTCAGCGCGAACGCCGTGGTGGACGCCGCCGCGAGACCGGGGGAGGTGCCGAGGACGTCCCGCAGGTAGACGGCCGACCAGTCGAGGCTGGCGCCCTCCGCGAAGACCGCGCAGAAGCCGATCGCGCCGATCAGCAGCGCCGACCGGGGCGGCAGCGCGAAACGCGGCGGCGGCTCCTCGTCCGGGGCGCCGCGCACGTCCAGCACCCCCTGGCAGACGACGAGTCCGGCCACCGTCAGCACGGCGGCGGCCAGCGCGTGGTGCAGCCGGGCGTCGCTGCCGAGATGGGCGGCGACCGTGCCCGCCGCCGAGCCGATCAGGGCGCCCGCGCTCCACATGCCGTGCAGGCCGGACATGATCGAGCGGCCGACCCGGTTCTCGGTCTCCACCCCCAGGGCGTTCATCACCACATCGCTCATCCCGGAGGTCGCGCCGTACACGAAGAGCGCGGCGCACAGGGTGAGCAGGTTCGGTGCGAGGGAGGGCAGGACCAGGCTGAGCGTCCAGAGCGCGAGCAGGCCGCGCAGGGCGGTGCGCGCGCCCAGGCGGTGGCTCACCGCGCCCGCCAGGGGCATCGCCAGGGAGGCGCCGAGGGCGGGGAAGGCCAGCGCCAGGCCGAGCTGCCCGGCGCTGACCTGGGCATGGTCCTGGATCCATGGGATCCGGGTGGCGAGGCTGCCCGCGACCGCGCCGTGGACGCAGAAGACGGCGGCGACGGCGGTACGGGCGCGCCTGAGGCGGTGCGGCTGCGGTGCCGCGCCGGCCGGCTGGTCGGACATGCGGGTACCCCTCCCCGGGGACGGCGGTTGAGAGAGTGCGGGCGGGAACGGGCGGTAAACTATCAGGAACCCTGCCTGATAAATAGACGGGCGGGGCCGGGTCGTCCCCTGCGGTGGGCCGGTCCGGTGCACCCGGGCGGGGGCGGTCCGCCTCCGCCCGTCTGGAAGGATTCCGGCATGGCCGCATCCCCGCGCACCGCCAGGGCGCTCAACGACCGGCTCGCCCTGGAACTCCTCCAGCGGGAGGGCCCGTTGACGGCCGGGCAGCTCAAGACCATGACCGGGCTCTCCCGCCCGACCGTCGCCGACCTGGTGGAGCGGCTCCAGGGCTCGGGGCTCGTCCAGGTGGTGGGGGAGTCCGGGGCGCAGCGGCGCGGCCCGAACGCCCGCCTGTACGGGATCGTCGCCGACCGGGCCCATCTCGCGGCCCTCGACGTGCGCACGGGCGGGGTGCGCGTGGTCGTCGCCGACCTCCTCGGCCGCACCCTCGCCGAGGCGTCGCTGCCCATCGGCGGCGACACGGGCACCGAGCCGGCCGCCGAGCGGGCCGTCGCGCTGCTGGCGGGGGCCGTCACCGAGGCGGGCGCGACCCGGCTGCACAGCGTCGGGGTGGGCGCGCCCGGACTCGTCGACCCCGCGACCGGCGAGCTGCGCCCGACCAGTGGACTGCCCGCCTGGCACCGGCAGTTGGTCGCCGCCCTCCAGGAGCGCCTGCCCGCCCGGGTGCTCGTCGAGAACGAGACCAATCTCGCCGCCCTCGCCGAACAGCGCCTCGGCAGCGCGCGGGACCGGGAGTCCTTCGCCTTCCTGTGGCTCGGCCACGGCGTCGGCGCGGGGCTCTTCCTCGACGGGCGGCTGCGGCGCGGGTCCTCCGGCGGCGCGGGCGAGGTCGGCTTCCTGCCGGTGCCGGGCACGCACGGGCTGCCCTCGCGCGGCGACTGCGACGGCGGGTTCCACACGCTGGCGGGCGCGGCGGCGGTCGCCGCGCTGGCGGCGCGGCACGGGGTGGTCGCGCGACCCGGGGCGGCCGCCCCCCGGCCGGGTGACGCCGTGACCGGGCCCGGCCCGGGGGCGGCCGCGCTCGGTGACGCGGGGGCCGCGTCCGGTTCGGTGGGGGCCATGTCCGGTGACGCGGTGACCGGGCCCGGCCCGGCGATGGCCGCGTCCGGCGACGCCACCGCGCCCCCGCCCGGCCCGGGGGTCGCCGACCGGGCCGCCGCCCTGGTCGCCGAGGCCGTCGCCGCCGGCCACGACGCCTTCCTCGACGAACTCGCCGCCCGCCTCGCCCTCGGCGCGGCGGCGATGGTCTCGGTCCTCGACCCCGGCTGCGTCGTCCTCGGCGGCGAGATCGGCCACGCCGGCGGCCCCGCGCTCGCGGCCCGCGTGGAGGAACGCGTCGCCGCGATGTCCCCGCTGCCGACGCTGGTCCGCCCCGGCGCCCTCGGCGGCACCGCCGTCCTCGGCGGGGCCCTGACCATGGCCCGCCAGGCGGCCCAGGACGACCTGTTCGGCGCGTAGCGCCCCGCCGGGGCCCGGGCCCAGCCCGCCCACCGAACCCGCCCCGCCCGCCCGCTGAACCGTCCCCGCCCGCCCGCCGAACCGGCCCCCGCCAGGGCCGGCGGGCGTCCGCCGGGGCGGGAACCTCACCCGGCGTCCCGCGCGTCCATGACACCGGTGGGTCCGCCGGGACCGGAACCGGACGGGGAACGGTCTCTTCCGTTCGCCCTCCTCCGTTCGCGCGAAGTGTTCTACGGTGCCCACAGCGACCAGGAACAGTGAGTCCGGGGGTAACTGGCCATGGGCATCGGCGACTTCGTCAGGGACATCACGCCCGATGCGGTCGAGGAGGCGGTCGAGGACGGCGTCGAGTGGGTCGGCGACCGGGTCGAGGACGCCGGGAACTGGACCGCCGACCGGCTGGAGGACGTCGGCTGGGAGTCCGGCGCGGACTGGGTGCGCGAGCAGTCCCGTTCCGTGGCCAACCGGCTGGGCGCCGAGGTCGACGAGATGGACCTCGGGCAGACCGAGGACAAGACGAAGCTGATCTACGGCAGCCCGGAGAAGATCCGTTCCACCGCCGAGAAGCTGCGCGCCTTCCAGACCTCCTTCGACGACGCGGGCGGCGGGCTCAAGGGGCTGGACTCGTCCCGGCTGAAGGGCGAGGCGGCCGAGGCACTGCGCAAGGCGGTGAGCACCCAGCCGCCCAAGTGGTTCACCGGCGCGGACGCCTGCGAGAAGGCCGCCGCCGCGCTGGAGGCGTTCGCCGGGACCGTGGTGTGGGCGCAGAACCAGGCGCAGACGGCGATCGAGATGTGGAAGGAGGGCGTCAAGGCGTCCGAGAACGCCGCCGACGCCCACCGCAAGAAGATCGACGCCTACAACACGGCCGTCGACCGCTACAACGCGCTGCCCGCCGACGAGCGCAACCCGGCCACCCTCCCGCCCTGCCCCGCGCCGACCTTCACCGACCCGGGCAAGAAGCTGATGCAGGACGCGCAGAGCCTCCTCGGCCAGGCCCGCACCCAGCGGAACACCGCCGCGGAGACGGCGCGCACCGCGGTCCGGGCCGCCCGGGACAAGGCCCCCGAGAAGCCGTCCTATGCCGAGCAGTTGCGCGACGGACTCCAGGAACTCCAGTACATGGGCGACCACGTCGGCGGCGGCCTCATCAAGGGCACCGCGGGCATCCTCAACTTCGTCCGCCAGGTCAACCCCCTGGACCCGTACAACATCACCCACCCCGCCGAGTACGCGACCAGCCTCAACAGCCTGGCCGCCGGGCTGGTCGTCGCCGTCAACGACCCCGTCGGCACCGGCAAGCAGATGATCAACGACTTCATGAAGGACCCCTACGAGGGCTTCGGCCGGCTGCTGCCCGACGCCGCCCTCACCGTGGCGACCGGCGGAAGCGGCGCCGCCGTCAAGGGACTTCGTCTCGCCGGTGACGCCGCGGACGTCGCCCGCACCCGCAGGCTGATCGACGACGCGCCCGACGGCGCGCACAACCGCCCCGACGGAACCCGGCCCGTCGCCAACACCGACCCGGTGGACCTGGCCACCGGCCGGATGTTCCTGCCGCAGGTCGACGTGGTGCTGCCCGGCACCCTCGCGCCGGTGTTCACCCGCCGCACCGAGTCCGGGTGCGCGGTGGGCCGCTTCCTCGGCCCCGCCTGGACCTCCACCGTCGACGAACGCCTGGAGATCGACGCCGTGGGCGTCGTCCATGTCACCGCCGACGGCCTGCTGATCCCCTACCCGCACCCGGTGCCCGGCGCCCCCACCCGCCCCGAGTCCGGCCCCGCGCGGACCCTGCTGGCCCGCGACGGCAACGGCGACTACACCGTCACCGACCCGGACTCCGGGCTGACCAGCCACTTCCCGGCCCCGCCCGGCAGCGACCCGGGGGACGACGGCATCGCGTGGCTGGAGCGCACCGAGGACCGGCACGGCAACTGGCGGGCCGTGGTCCGCGGCGAGGACGCGGTGCCGCTGGCGCTCACCTCCTCGGCCGGCGCGCAGGTGACGGTCGCGGTCAGCGAGGGCCGCATCACCGCCCTCGCCCTGGCCGGCGCGGGAGAAGCGGCCTCGGAGGCCGGCGGGCCGGGCGCGAACGCCGGTGCGCCGGGCGCGGACCTTCCCCTGATGTCCTACGGCTACGAGGACGGCGACCTCACCACCGTCACCCGCCCCTCCGGCGCCATCACCGCCTTCGCCTACGACGACCGCCGCCGCGTCACCTCCTGGACCGACTCCAACAACAGCCGCTACGACTACGTCTACGACGACCGCGACCGTGTCGTCGCCGAGGGCGGCGAGGCCGGCCACGTCCAGCTCACCGTCGCCTACACCGAACCCGACCCGGAAACCGGCCACCGCACCACCACCCTGACCACCGCCGAGGGGCACGCCACCCGCTTCCTCATCGACGGCCGCAGCCGCGTCCTCGCCACCACCGACCCGCTCGGCCACACCACCCGGGTCACCTACGACGAGCGCGGCCATGTGCTCTCCCGCACCGACCCGCTGGGCCGCACCACCGCCTTCACCCACGACGAGGAGGGCCGGCTGCTCACCGTCACCCGGCCCGACGGCAGCGAACTGGCCACGGTGCGGGGGAGGTTCGGCCTCTCGACCGAGTTCCGCGGCCCGGACGGGGCCCGCTGGCGCCAGGAGTTCGACGAGCGCGGCAACCGCACCGCCGTCACCGACCCGGCCGGCTCCACCACCCGGTACGCGTACGACGACCGCGGCCAGCTCACCACCGTCACCGATGCCCTCGGCGCCGTCTCCACCGTGCGCTGCGACGCGGCCGGGCTGCCGGTGGCGGTGACCGACCCGGCCGGCGCCACCACCCGGCTGGAACGCGACGCGCTGGGCCGCCCGGTGCGCATCACCGACCCGGTCGGCGGCGTCACACGCCTCGCCTACGACGCCGACGGCAACCTCGTCCACCGCACCGCCCCGGACGGCTCCGCCGAGTCGTGGACCTACGACGGCGAGGGCAACTGCCTCACCCGCACCGACCCGGCCGGCGGTGTGCACCGCTACGCGTACACCCACTTCGACCTGCTCACCGCCCACACCCACCCGGACGGCTCCCGCCACACCTTCGAGCACGACGCCGGGCTGCGCCTCACCAAGGTCACCGGTCCGCACGGCCTGAGCTGGAGCTACGCCTACGACGCGGCCGGCCGGCTCACCTCCGAAACCGACTTCGACGGCCGCACCCTGACCTACCGCCACGACGCCGCCGGGCAGCTCACCGCCCGCACCGACGCCCTCGGCCGGACCGTCGCCCACACCTACGACCAGCTAGGCCAGGAGATCCGCAAGGACGTCGACGGCGAGGTGACCGCGTACGAGTACGACCGGGCCGGGCGCCTGCTGCGGGCCACCGGACCGGACAGCGAACTCGCCTACGTCTACGACCGGCGGGGCCGGATCAAGACCGAACTCGTCGACGGCCGCGCCATGAACTACGCCTACGACGCCCTGGGCCGCCGGACCCGGCGCACCACCCCCACCGGCATGGTCACCACCTACGCCTACGACGCCACCGGCCGCCCGCTCCGGATGCGGGTCGGCGGCCACGAGGTCGCCTTCGCCCACGACGCGGCGGGCCGGGAACTCCAGCGCGTCTTCGGCGGCACCCTCGCCCTGACCTCCGCCTGGGACGAGGCCGGGCGGCTCGCCGCCCAGGAGCTGACCGCGGACGGCCGCCCGCTCAACCGCCGCCGCTACTCCTACCGCGCCGACGGCCATCCCACCTCCGTCGCCGACACACTGTCGGGATCGCGTGCCTTCGACCTGGACACGGCCGGCCGGGTCACCGGCGTCCGGGCCGAGGGATGGTCCGAGCGCTACACCTACGACGAGGCGGGCAACCAGGCGTCGGCCTCCTGGCCGTCCGGCCACGCGGGCAGCGAGGCCACCGGGGAGCGCGCGTACCGGGGCACCGCCATCACCCGGGCCGGGGGTGTCCGCTTCGAGCACGACGGCCTCGGGCGGGTGGTCCTGCGGCAGAAGACCCGTCTCTCCCGCAAACCCGACACCTGGCGCTACACCTGGAGCGCCGACAACCGCCTCACCTCCGTGGTGACCCCCGACGGGACCCGGTGGCGCTACCGCTACGACCCCCTCGGCCGCCGCACCGCCAAGCAGCGCCTCGCCGGGGACGGCGAGACCGTCGCCGAGGAGATCCGTTTCAGCTGGGACGGCGGCACCCTGTGCGAACAGACGGTCCACACCCCCGGGCTGCCGCATGTGGTGGCCCTCACCTGGGACCACCGGGGCCTGGTCCCCCTCTCGCAGACCGAACGCCTCCTCACCCCGGACGCCCGGCAGGAGGAGATCGACCGGCGCTTCTTCGCCATCGCCACCGACCTCGTCGGCACCCCCACCGAACTCGTCGACGAGTCCGGGGACATCGCCTGGCGGGCCCGGAGCACCCTGTGGGGGAGGACCGCGTGGACCCGGGACAGCAGCGCCCACACCCCGCTGCGCTTCCCCGGCCAGTACGACGACCCCGAAACCGGCCTCCACTACAACCTGTTCCGCCACTACGACCCCGAGACCGGCCGCTACGCCTCACCGGACCCCCTGGGCCTCGGCCCCGCGCCGAACCCGGTCGCCTATGTGCACAACCCGTTCACGGTCTGCGACCCGCTCGGCCTCTCCCCGTACTCCCGGTTCAAGGGCCTGGGCTGGCTGACCGAGAAGATGCTCGAACGCCCGTCGTTCAAGTACCAGCGGCTGGTCACCGACCAGAAGTACGAGCAGCAGTGGATCCTGCCGGACGGCCGGGAGGTCCATGTGGACGGCGGCCCGCGGGACGGCTGGATCACCGAGGCCAAGTGGACCGGCGGCGAGAAGCCCGGGGAGTGGGAGAAGTCCCCGTACAACCCCGATTTCGAGTTCTACGACGAGAGCCGGATCACCACCCAGGCCGACAAACTGCTGACCCTCAACGAGAGCCTCGGCGGCAAGGGGGTGCGCTATATGGTGTCCAACGAATCGGGCGCCGCGCATGTGAACGAGGTGCTGTCCAAGGCGTTCCCGGAGGCGTACGCCAACGGGACGCTCAGGGCGTATCACGTGCCCGGCAACGGCATGAGTGGAATGAGTTCATGGCTGCAGTGACCGCGATGCTGGAAGAGTTCCGGGGCCTCGTCCCGCTGACCGCCGAGGGCGCCGCGACGGCCTTCGCCGCCCAGGGGTGGACGCCGAGAGGGAAGCTCAAGGACGGCGTGGAGACCTCCTGGCAGCGGGACGGCGTCCGGGGGTGGATCCAGACCTTCTCCCGTGGGGCGGTCCGGGCCTCCTTCGCGGTCTGGATCCGCGATGTGGACGAGTCGGGCTACTTCGACGACCTCGACGCCGTCTACGAGGAGGGCGAGCGGGCACTCGCCGCCTTCCTCCCGGAGATCGAGGAATCCCCGCTCGCCGCCCACCTCACCGGGGCCGCGCCGACGGACGAGGACCGGGACGAGTTCATCGCGGTACGGAAGTGGACCCTGGACGGCCGGGTCCTGACCGCCGGGGTCGTCCAGCAGGACACCGACCTCCCGGTCATGGTCGTGGTCGCCCTGGAGGAGCCGGCGGGCGCCGCCGCCTGACGACCGCTCCCACGGGAAGGGCCCGGCGGCGGGCAAGGGCCGTTCGACCGCCGCCGGGCTGATCGGGTGGGGTCAGCAGGCGCCGAGGTCCTGCCAGACACCCCACTCACCGGTGGTACCGGGCTTCTCGCCCTTCGTCCACCACTTGGACTTCCAGTTGCGGCCCTCGTGCGAGACGGTCGTCCCGCCGCCGTACTCCGCGCTCGCCGACCAGGCCGGCGCCGTGCAGGAGCCGGTCCCGCCCGTGCCACCGGTCCCGCCCGTGCCACCGGTCCCGCCCGTGCCACCGGTCCCGCCCGTGCCACCGGTCCCGCCCGTGCCGCCGGACTCGCTCGGCGACGGGGACGGGGACGGCGTGCCGCCCGAACCGGGCTCCACCACGGTGGTGCCGCGCGCCAGGTCGGTGGTGAGGGCGTACTTCTTGCCGCCGATCGTCACCGTCCAGTTGGAGGGCGTGGACACCGGCAGGTAGTAGTTGAACGCCAGGTCCACGGTCGCGCCCGGGGCCAGCGACTGCCAGGCCGGGAGCTTCAGCGACACCCGGTGGAAGTTGCCCTTCAGACCGCCGATGTTGTTGCCCGTGTGGTCGCTCCTGATCACCGTGGTGCCGAAGCCCGACTGGTCGGAGGCGTTGCCGGGGGCGGCCGTCGCGTAGTCGAACTGGAACTCGGTGCCGCCCGGCAGGGCGGTGGCCGTGTTGTTGGTGATCTTCAGCTTGGGTGTCAGCGGGTAGTTGGAGTCGCCGAGCTTGAACTCGGTGAAGTCCACCGCGATGTCGGCCGCCTCGGTGGGCAGCGCGGTGTCGGACTTCTTCGCGCCGTAGGGGGCGGCCGCCTTGAACTTGTCGTACATCAGGGTGGTGAGCGTGTCACCCTGCTCGTACTGGCCCTTGGCCGCGTTCCAGCCGTAGTCGCCCGCCAGCTCCCAGACCATGGTGCCGCCGATGCCGCGGTCCACCACGTAGTCGGCCTTCACACCGACCGACTGCTCGTCCTCGGTGGAGATGAAGACCTTCTTCTGGGCGTTCCACAGCCACGGCGCGACCAGCGTCGAGTCGTACTTGCGCGCGTAGACGCCGGTGAGCTGGGTGTTCGCGGGGAAGCCGTACTGGGTGACGTAGTCGCCGACGATCCCCTTCTCCAGGTTCTTGGCGTGCCACATCGGGTTGGAGCCCGCGGGGGACTCGTTGCCGTTGTCGTCCTTGTCGTGCCAGAGGTTGTCGATGCCGACCGCGCCGTCACCGCACTTGGTCAGACCGGAGCCCGCCGGGCAGGAGGTCGCGGCGGCCTTGCCCCACAGGCCGTCGGTGCCGCCCTGCACGTTCTTGTGGCCGCGGGTGTAGTAGGGCAGGCCGATGTTGATGCGGCCGGCCGGCATGGAGCCGCGGAAGTAGTGGTACGCCCAGTCGGTGTTGAGGTAGCCGATGCCGCCGTACTGGGAGCTGCCGTAGACGTTGGCGGCGGCCAGCTCGGCGTCCTTGCCGTCGTCGAAGAGCGAGGCGTTCGGGCCGACGTACTCGTTCCAGGCGCCGTGCAGGTCGTAGGACATGATGTTGACGTAGTCCAGGTACTTCTGGACCTGGAAGGTCTCCATGCCGCGCAGCAGATAGCCGGAGGAGGGGGCGGCGACGGTCAGCAGGTAGTGCCTGCCGTCGGCGGCCCCGGCCCGGTCGAGCTTCTCGCGCAGGGTCTTCATCAGGGCCGCGTAGCCCTTGTTGAGGCCGGCGCGGCGGGCGTTGGAGATCGGGAAGTCGGCGGGGTGGCCGGCGTCCTTCATCGAGGTCGGGTACTCGTAGTCGATGTCGACGCCGTTGAAGCCGTACTTCTTGATGAAGGCCACGGCCGAGTCGGCGAAGGTGTTGATGCCCGCCTGGTTCACGGAGCCGTCCGCGTTGGTGGCCATCGTGTAGAAGCCGCCGGAGGCGACCCGGTCGCCGTCCTCGTCGAAGTAGCCGCCGGTCTCGGCCCAACCGCCCACGGATATCAGCGTCTTGACGTCCGGGTGCTGCTTCTTGAACTTGTTGAGCTGGTTGAAGTGGCCCTGGTACGGGAACGCCGGGTCCATCTCGGACCCCGCCACGCCGGGCCAGGTCATCCCGGTGGCCGCGTTGTTCGCGCCGTCGGGGCCCACGGACAGCTTGTTGGCCGCGTCCACGTGGGCGAAGGCGTAGTTGATGTGCGTGACCTTGTCCCACGGCACGTCGGAGGCGAGGTACGCGGACTGCCCGTTCTTGCCCGTACGCCAGCCGGTGAAGTAGCCGATGACGCGGCGCTGGTGGTCCGCGCCCATCTTCTCTCGGCCCTCGGTGTCGTAGACGGAGCAGTACGGGACGTCGACGCCGGGAGTGGCGTACAGGCCGTCGGGGCGACAGCTCTCGTTGTCGGCGGCGTGCGAGACGCCGGTCGAGAGCGTGCCGGCAAGCAGCGCGACGGCGGCGACGCCGGCTGCGAGCACGCCCGCTCTGAAGGGGGTGGGGGACTGCACGGTCGGTTCCTCCTGATGGGGGAGCCCCTGATCGCCCGCCAGGGCGTCAAGGGGTGTTCGGCCTTGCACAACTGGTATGGGGATGCGATGGGTTGGCCCGACGTGGTGCGCACCCCGGCGGGCCGGTTCCGCGGAGGTGTCGCAGAGATTAAGAGGACTAGACCAGTGCGTCAATAGGTCTGGACCATTTCGTTGCCGAGTGCCGCTTGTGAGTCAAGCCACACCCTTCGCCTGTCGGGGCCGCCTGTGGCCGTGGCACACTGGCCCTGTATCAGCAGCAGCGCACTCCGGGGTCGGTGAAAGTCCGAACCGGCGGTTACAGTCCGCGACCCGGCCGCATCCAGTGGCCGGTTGACCAGGTGAAACTCCTGGACCGACGGTTAAAGTCCGGATGGGAGGCAGTGCGCGGCGGGTGAGCCCTCACGGGTGCGCCGGCCGTCTGCGCGGACCGCCGTCACGGCGTCCGCGCTTCTCGGCGCCGGTGTGTCCTCCGTGCGGTGCCGTCGTCCGCTCTCTGTCGTCATCGACAGCCCCGGAGTCCGTGCCCGAAGAGGCAGGAGGACCCGGTGGCCACCGCAGCCGACACCGCCGCCATGCGCCGAGCCGTCGCGCTCGCCGCCCGCGGACTCGGCTCCACCAGCCCCAACCCGGTCGTCGGGTGCGTCGTCTCGGACGCCTCCGGACAGGTCGTCGGCGAGGGCCACCACGAGCGCGCCGGCGGACCCCACGCCGAGGTCGTCGCCCTGCGCGCGGCCGGCGAGGCCGCCCGCGGCGGCACCGCCTACGTCACCCTGGAGCCCTGCAACCACACCGGCCGCACCGGCCCCTGCGCCCAGGCCCTTCTGGCCGCCGGGATCGCCCGCGTCGTCTACGCGGTCGCCGACCCCACCCCGCAGGCCACCGGCGGCGCCGGGACGCTGCGCGCGGCCGGCGTCCGGGTCGAGCAGGGGCTGCTGGCCGAGGAGGCCGAGGCGGGGAACGCCGCCTGGCTCACCTCCGTCCGCCGCGGCCGCCCCCATGTCACCTGGAAGTACGCCGCCACCCTCGACGGCCGCACCGCCGCCGCCGACGGCACCAGCCGCTGGATCAGCTCCCCGGCCTCCCGCGCCGACGTCCACCGCCTGCGCGCCGAGTCCGACGCCGTCCTCGTCGGCGCCGGCACGATGCGCGCCGACGACCCCCACCTCGCCGCCCGCGGCGTCGAGGGCGCCGTCCAGCCACTGCGGGTCGTCCTCGACACCGAGGCCACCGCCGTCCGCCCCGGCGCCCGGGTCCTGGACGACGCCGCCCGCACCGTGGTCGTCGTCGCCGACGACCTCGCCCCCGGAGCTGCCGGGGCGACCGGCGCCGCCGAGGTCTGGCGCCTGCCCCGCGCGGCCGCCGGCGGCATCGACCTCACGGCCCTGCTGGCCGCCCTGCACCGGGACGGCGTCCGCTCCGTCCTCCTCGAAGGCGGCGCCACGCTCGCCGGGTCCTTCGTCGCCGCCGGCGCCGTGGACCGCGTCGTCGGCTACCTCGCCCCCGTACTCCTCGGCGCGGGCCCCGCCGCCCTCGCCGACGCCGGAATCACCACCATCACCGAGGCGTTGCGCCTCCATGTCACCGGGGCCGAACGCATCGGCCCCGACCTGCGCATCACCGCGACCGTCCCCGAGGGAGCCTGAGTTGTTCACCGGAATCGTCGAAGAGCTGGGTGAGGTCACCGCCGTCGAGAACCTCGGCGACGCCTCCCGCTTCCGCCTCCGCGGCCCCGTCGTCACCGAGGGCGCCAAGCACGGCGACTCCATCGCCGTCAACGGCGTCTGTCTCACCGTCGTGGACACCGAGGACGGCGAGTTCACCGCCGACGTGATGGCCGAGACGCTCAAGCGCTCCAGCCTGGGCGCCCTCGCCGTCGGCTCCCGGGTCAACCTGGAGCGCCCGATGGTCGCCGACGGGCGCTTCGGCGGGCACATCGTCCAGGGCCATGTGGACGGCACCGGCACCATCAGCGGGCGGGAGCCCTCCGAGCACTGGGAGCTCGTCACCGTCTCCCTCCCCGCGGAGCTGGCCCGCTATGTCGTCGAGAAGGGCTCCATCACGGTGGACGGCGTCAGCCTCACCGTGGTCGACGCCGGGGACGACTTCTTCACCATCAGCCTCATCCCCACCACCCTCGCCCTGACCACGCTCGGCCTCAAGCAGCCCGGCGACCCGGTCAACCTGGAGGTCGACGTGATCGCCAAGTACGTCGAGCGGCTGCTCGGCGCACCGAAGGAGAACGGCCGATGAGCGCCCTCTCCTGGCTGAACTCGGAGGCGTTCACCCTCCTCGACCAGCGCATCATCTGGTCCGACATGATCGGCAACGTCATCGGGCTGACCGCGCTCGCCCTCGGCTGGCGCCGCTCGGTGTGGACCTGGCCCGCCCAGTTCCTCTCCGGGATCATCCTGTTCGCCGCCTTCGCCGGGCACATGACCGGCAGCGCGGGCAAGCAGGTCGTCGTCATGCTGGTCGCCGCCTGGGGCTGGTGGCAGTGGACGCACGGCCGGGCCCGCGCCCAGGACGGCACCATCGCGGTGCGCTTCGCCACCTGGCGCGAGCGCGGCGCGATGGCCGGGGCGGCCCTGGTCGGCACCCTCGCCGTGGGCGGCCTCTTCACCGCGTTCCCCTCGCTCTCCTGGGACGCCTGGCCCGACGCGTACATCTTCGTCGGCACCCTGGTCGCCATGTACGCCCAGGCGCGCGGCATGGTCGAGTTCTGGTTCGCCTGGCTGCTGGTCGACCTCGTGGGCGTCCCGCTGAACTTCGCCAACGGCTACGCCTTCTCCGGTTTCGTCTACGTGATCTACGGCGCGCTCGTCCTGTGGGGCCTGCGCGACTGGTGGCTCCGCTCCCGCCGGAGCGCCGAGCCCGCCCTGGAAGGAGCGGCAGCATGAGTGCCCTGCCCACCTGGTACGCCTCCGGCGACGCCGAGGACCTCCGGCTCGACCCCGTCGCCCAGGCGATCCGCGACATCGCCGCCGGGCGGCCGGTCGTGGTCGTCGACGACGAGGACCGGGAGAACGAGGGCGACCTCGTGATCGCCGCCGAGAAGGCGACCCCCGAGATCATCGCCTTCATGATGAGCGAGTGCCGCGGCCTGATCTGCGCGCCCATGGAGGGCGAGGAGCTGGACCGCCTCGAACTCCCGCAGATGGTCGAGCACAACACCGAGTCCATGCGGACCGCGTTCACCGTCTCCGTCGACGCGGGCCCCCAGCACGGCGTCACCACCGGCATCTCCGCCGCCGACCGGGCCGCCACCCTGCGCCTGCTCGCCGACGGCGCCGCCGGCCCCGGCGACTTCGTGCGCCCCGGCCACATCTTCCCGCTCCGCGCCCGCCCCGGCGGCGTGCTGGTGCGCAACGGCCACACCGAGGCCGCCGTCGACCTGGCCCGGCTCGCCGGACTGCGCCCCGCCGGCGCGATCGTGGAGATCGCCGGCGAGGACGGCGTGATGCTGCGCCTGCCCGAGCTGGTGCCCTTCGCCCGCAAGCACGGCCTGACGATCATCTCCATCGAGGACCTGATCGCCTACCGCCGCAGCGCGGAGCCGACCGTCAAGCGCGAGGCCGAGGTCAGCCTGCCGACCGCCTTCGGCCACTTCACCGCCTTCGGCTACCGCTCCACCGTCGACGGCGTGGAGCACGTCGCCCTCGTCCACGGCGAGATCGGCGACGGCGAGGACCTGCTGGTCCGGGTCCACTCCGAGTGCCTGACCGGCGACATCTTCCACTCGCTGCGCTGCGACTGCGGCCCCCAGCTCGACGCCTCCATGCGGCACATCACGGAGGCGGGCCGGGGAATCGTCGTCTATCTCCGCGGCCACGAGGGCCGCGGCATCGGCCTGATGTCCAAGCTCCGCGCCTACGAGCTCCAGGAGCGCGGCCGCGACACCCTCGACGCCAACCTGGAACTCGGCCTGCCCGCCGACGCCCGGGACTACGCGGCCGGGGCCCGCATCCTCGACGACCTCGGGGTGCGCAGCGTCCGGCTGATGACCAACAACCCCGACAAGGTCGCCGCCCTCACCCGGCACGGCATCCGCGTCCTGGACCGCGAGCCGATGCCCGTGCAGGCGGGCGAGCACAACCTGAGGTACCTGCGCACCAAGCGCGACCGGATGGGCCACGACCTGCCCTGGCTCGACACCGCCCCGGCGTCGTCCACCTGCGGCAACCAGTAGTACCGGCACATCACGCACGACGAGCACATCACGCACGACCAGTACAGCGAACAGGGAGAGACATGAGCGGCAAGGGTGCCCCCGAACTGTCCGTCCGCAACTGCGGCGACCTGCGGGTGGCCGTGATCGCGGCACAGTGGCACGAGAAGATCATGGACGGCCTCGTGGACGGCGCCCTGCGCGCCCTGCACGAGCTGGGCATCGACGAGCCGACCCTGCTGAGGGTCCCCGGCAGCTTCGAACTCCCCGTCGTCGCCAAGGTCCTCGCCGGCCGCGGCTACGACGCGGTCGTCGCCCTCGGCGTCGTCATCCGGGGCGGCACCCCCCACTTCGAGTACGTGTGCCAGGGCGTCACCCAGGGCCTTACCCAGGTGTCCGTCGACACGGGGGTGCCCATCGGCTTCGGCGTGCTCACCTGCGACACCGAGGAGCAGGCCCTCGACCGCGCCGGACTGGAGGGATCGAACGAGGACAAGGGGCACGAAGCGGTCACCGCCGCGGTGGCCACCGCGACCATCCTGCGTTCAGTATCCGAACCCTGGCGCTGAGGCACGGGCGTTTCCGCGTAGGGTGGAGCCACCATGTCCAAGAAGACGTTCGAGGAGCTCTTCGCCGAGCTCCAGCAGAAGGCCGCCAACGGCGATCCCGCCACCTCCCGCACCGCCGAACTGGTGGACAAGGGGGTCCACGCGATCGGCAAGAAGGTCGTCGAAGAGGCCGCCGAGGTGTGGATGGCCGCCGAGTACGAGGGCAAGGAAGCCGCCGCCGAGGAGATCTCCCAGCTCCTGTACCACGTCCAGGTGATGATGGTGGCGCGCGGGATCTCCCTCGACGACGTCTACGCCCATCTCTGAGGGCTCCGGCCGCCCCGCGAGCCGGAGCCCCGCGCCCCCGCGCCGTCCCCTCCCAGAGAACGAGAACGAAGGAAGCCTGTCTCATGCTGCGCATCGCCGTCCCCAACAAGGGTTCACTGTCCGGGCCTGCGTCGGCGATGCTCCATGAGGCCGGCTACCAGCAGCGCAAGGAGTCCAAGGAACTCGTCCTGGTCGACCCCGAGAACGAGGTCGAGTTCTTCTACCTGCGCCCGCGCGACATCGCGATCTACGTCAGCTCCGGCCGTCTCGACATCGGCATCACCGGCCGCGACCTGCTGCTCGACTCCGGTGCGAACGCCGAGGAGATCCTCCGGCTCGGCTTCGCCCGCTCCACCTTCCGCTACGCCACCCGGCCAGGCACCGCGTCCGGCGTCGAGGAGTTCGGCGGTATGACGATCGCCACGTCCTACGAGGGCATCGTCGCCAAGCACCTCGCGGACAGCGGCATCGACGCCTCCGTGGTCCACCTCGACGGCGCGGTGGAGACCGCCATCGAACTGGGCGTCGCCCAGGTGATCGCCGATGTCGTCGAGACCGGGACCAGCCTGCGCAACGCCGGCCTGGAGGTCATCGGGGAGCCGATCATGACCTCCGAGGCCGTGGTCATCCGGCGCACCGGCGCCGACCCCG
This sequence comes from Streptomyces sp. NPDC005805, assembly GCF_040630445.1. Taxonomy (NCBI): domain Bacteria; kingdom Bacillati; phylum Actinomycetota; class Actinomycetes; order Kitasatosporales; family Streptomycetaceae; genus Streptomyces; species Streptomyces sp. NPDC005805. The sequence continues at coordinate 55,212 of NZ_JBEXXN010000010.1, read as the reverse complement.
AGCACGCGCAGGTCCAGCAGTTCCTCCGCCGCCTCCAGGGCGTCCTGGTCGCCCGCAGCTACGTGATGATGGACTACGACTGCCGGGTGGAGAACCTGGAGCAGGCCGTGGCCCTCACCCCGGGCCTGGAGTCGCCGACCATCTCCCCGCTGCACCACGAGGGCTGGGTGGCGGTCCGCTCCATGGTCGCCGCCAAGGAGGCCCAGCGGATCATGGACGACCTGTACGCCCTCGGCGCGCGGGCCATCCTCACCACGGCCATCCACGCCTGCCGCCTCTGAGGACGACGCCCCGATGAACGCCTCCGCCCAGCCCGAGCCCGACCCCCGCCCCGAGTCCGGCCCCCAGCCAGGCTCCGGGGCCGGGTCCCGGCCCGCGTCCGCCGTCCCCGCCCTGCCGGTCACCTTCCGGCCGACCCGCACCCGGGTCGTCCTGCTGACCACCGGCACGGTGATGTGCGTCGTCCTCATCACCATCACCCTGCTGCTCGACCGGCTCAGCGCGGCCGAGCGGACCAGCTTCGTCTTCGTCGCCCTGCTCTTCTTCGGCGTCCTGGCGCTGCTCAGCCGGCCCAGGGTCGACGCGGACGAGGACGGGGTGACGGTCGTCAACCTCACGCGCACCCGCCGGCTGGCCTGGGCGGAGATCCTCCGGGTCAACCTGCGCCCCGGCGACCCCTGGGTCTTCCTCGACCTCAGCGACGGCACCAGCATGCCCGCCCTCGGCATCCAGCCGGGGATCGCCCGCGCCCAGGCGATCGAGCACGCCCGCGCCCTGCGGGCCCTCGCCGAGGCCCGGGGAGCCTCGCCTCAGTAGGAGGGTTCCTGCGGGTCCCGGCCGCCCGGGCCCCGGCCCGACAGCACCTCGCCGTACGCCTGCATCAGATCCGGCAGCCGCAGGGTCGACAGATCGTCCCGGCTCGGCGTACCCGGGAACTGGGAGAGCCGCAGATCGCGGTAGGCGCAGCTCTTCTCGTACAGGGTCCGCAGGAAGCGCCCGTTGCCCAGCTCGTCGATCCAGCCCTGGCCGACCACGTGCCCGCTGATCGACAGCAGCTCGTCCCGGGCCTCCTCGTCCCACACATCGCCGTTCTCCGCCGCCAGGACCCCGCCGATGGCCGCCAGCTCCAGCGGCCGGTACGAGGGGAAGTCGACGCGCGTCGTGAAACGGGAGGAGAGCCCGGGGTTGGCGGCCAGCAGCCGGTCCATCCCCTCCGGGTAGCCCGCCAGGATCACCACCAGATGGTCGCGGTTGTCCTCCGCCCGCTTCAGCAGCACCTGAAGGGCCTCGTCGCCGTACGCGTCGCCCTTGCTGTAGCCCGAGTTGGAGAGGCTGTACGCCTCGTCGACGAAGAGGACCCCGCCGAGGGCCGAGTCGATCAGCTCGTTCGCCTTCACCGCGGTCTGGCCCAGGAACTCGCCCACCAGGTCCGAGCGCTGGGCCTCCACCAGATGGTCGCCGCCCAGCAGGCCCAGGGCGCAGCACACCCGGCCGAGGATCCGGGCCACGGTCGTCTTGCCCGTGCCCGACGGGCCCGAGAAGACGAAGTGGCGCTTCGGCGGCTGCACCGGCAGCCCCTGAGCGGCCCGCAGCCGGGCCATCTCCAGCTGCGCCGACAACGCTTTGACCTGGCGTTTCACCGGCTCCAGGCCGACCATCCGCTCCAGCTCGGCCAGCGCCTCGGCGAGCAGCACCGGGTCCGTGGGGCCCGCCGGGAAGGCCGGGGGAGCGGACTGCCGGGGGACGGAGGCCCGGCGCCGTAAGCCGTCGCCGGGCGGGACGGCGGACGCGGGGGAGGGCGGCTGCCCGGCGGACTCCGCACCGCGCCGGTCGGGCGCGCCCGGGCGGTCGGCGCCGGGCGGCGGCTCCGCGTCCGCCTGGAGGTCGGCGGTGTCCGCGCCGTAGCCGGCGAGGGACACCGCGGCGACCCCGGCCGCCGGGTCGTAGCCCTCGTACCCGTCGTAGCCGTCGATCCCGTCGTACTCCGCGATCGCGGCGAGCCGGGCCGAGGTGTCCATGAAGGCCGGGTCGACGCGGTGCACGGCCCGGTACAGGGGGAGGGCGGCCGCGCTGCGGCCGGTGCCCTCGTGGGCGCGGGCCAGCCAGTAGCGCAGCTCCTTGCGCTGCGGCTGCTCGCTGCGGCAGCGCATCAGCGCCGCCGACAGCATCGGCTCCGCCTGCCCGAACATCTCCAGCCGCACCCGGGCCATGCCCCCGAACAGCCCGGCCTCGATCCCCAGCAGCGGATCGTCGACCAGCGGCTCGGTGTGCCGGACGAGCTGCTCCCAGTCCTTGACCAGATAGGCCCGGCAGGCGTGCAGAAAGCGCACCTGGGGGTCGGTGTCCACCGGCGGCAGGCCCGCGAGCGCCCGGTCCAGCTCCGCCACATGGCGGCCGTCCAGCCAGTGCGAGGCGTGCGCCAGGAGCAGGTCCCGAGGGCTCTCCAGCACGGGCTGGACCCACCAGCCCAGCCAGTACCAGGAGTTGAGGGTGCGACGGTGGCGGGCGCGCTGCTCGCCGAAGCGGTCGCGGTGCCGGTACATGTGCAGCAGGGCGGTGGTGGTGTCGGCGCGCAGCGCGTGCAGCCCGAGCCAGGCGTCGGCCATCCCCGGGTCCCGGTGCACCGCCTCCCGGAACTCCTCCTCCGCCTGCGGGTACGCGCCCATCGTGCAGGCGTCCACCCCGCGGATCCAGGCGAGCTCGGCGGGGGTGCGCGCACCCCGCGTGCCGTCCTCCATCGGGTTCATCGGATTCCCCACCCTCCCCCACCCACCGTGCAGCCGAGTCGTCGCGGCGGGGGCGCCCCTTCCCGCGGTACGGCGAACGGACCTGCCGCGGACGGGAATTGAGCCCACCGGGGGCATCGTACCTGCGCAGAGCGGATGTGATTAAGAGTGCCTCGACGGGCCGGAAGTGACCCGGTGCGACTACCGAGGGTGATGTTCCGGCTCGGTTCCGTGCGCGGGGAAAGGGGGAGAGGGCAGAACGAAGCCCCCGATCACGGGGGAACAACCGGGGGCTTCGCGTCTGCGGCGACTTCGGAAAGCCGCACATTGAGAACGTAAGACCTGCAAGCCCCGTCGGTCAAGCAGAGTTGGGGCACCTTTGAGCCGTAATCCCGACTGACCGGTATGGCGCACATGGCCGATCACTTTCGGTGATCTGCCGCCGCTATCCGATCGTCCCGGTGAGCGCTCCGCGCCACGTGTATCCCGCCCCGCTCTCGCACACCAGCAGGTCGGCGTAGGGGCGGGACGGGTCGGCCGCGAAATGGCGGGACTCCGCCGGTGTCCACCCGTCCCAGAAGGCCGCCTGGGCGGGCCCGTCCCGGCGGCGGCCCCGGGCCCAGGACTCCTCGGCGCCGCGCTCCATCCACAGCAGCGCGGCCAGCCGGGGCCGCAACGCCCGCCGCCCGGCCCCCACCCCCTCCACCAGGACCAGCGGGGCGGCGGGCAGCGTCCGGGGCTCCAGAAAGCGCCGCAGATTCCAGTCGTACGGGTGATAGCGCGCCGAACGGCCCGCGGAGAGCGGCGAGATGACCTCCTCGCACAGCCGCCCGGTCCAGTCGAACAGCTCCTCGTGCGAGGCGAGGTCGTCGAGATGGAGCACGGGGGCGGGGGCGGGCGCCGGTCCGGGTCCGGAGCCGGTCCCGTGTGCCGGTCCGGGTCCGGGCCCTTGTGCCGCTCCGGCGGGGCCGGGTCCGGCGGCCGGTCCGGGCCTGGCGCCCGGTCCGGCGGCAGCGCCGCCCGCCGCCTCGGCGAGCCGCGCCGCGAAGGTGCTCTTGCCCGAGCCGGCGTGCCCGTCCACCGCCACCAGGCGCACCGGCCCGCAGGAGGGCGGCAGCGCGCGCAGGCGCGCGGCGAGGCCGGGGAGGTCGTGCGAGGCGGGCAGGTCGTGCAGGTCGTGCAGGTGGCGCATGCCGTCAGCGTAGATCGGGCCCACGGGCCCCCTGCCCGCGCCCGCGTCCCCGCCATTGGACCGGACCGATGACGCTCCTCCCGACGCGGCCCGGGGTGCTGGCCCGGCCCCGCCCCGGACGCGATAGTGGCCCCCACCGCCGCGCACCCGACCTGGGGGTCCCATGACCGCTCCGACTTCGCGCAGAACCGTCATCGGCGCCGCCGTCGCCGCCGTGACCGCCGGCGCGGTCGGCCTGGCCGCGATGACCCGCGCCACCGCCTCGGCCGCCGCCCCGCCCGGCCGGCGCGCCCCGCGTGCCGCCCGCCCGGTCGACAACCGCTTCTGGCACACCGAGGCGGACTGGCTCGGCGGTGACCACACGGGCACCCGTGCCGTCACCGGGACCCGTCCCGGCCTGGCCCTGGACCGCCCCGCCGGCACCACCGACCACACCGACCCCCATACGGGCCGGACCCGGCCCTGGGAGTACGCGGTCTGGACCTCCCCCGAGCACCGGCCCGCCGTCCCCGCCACCGAACTGATCCCCTCCTGGAACGCGCACACCCCGTCCGGCACCTGGCTCCAGGTGGAGGTGACCGGCCGCTACGCCGACGGCACCGCCCTGCCCTGGTACGTCCTCGGCCGCTGGGCCGCCGGGGACACGGACATCCTGCGCGCCTCCGTCGACGGCCAGGGCGACGGCCGGTCCACCGTGTGGACCGACACCGTGGCCGTGGACGACCCGGCGGCCGGGCACCGGATCACCGCGTACCGGCTGCGCCTCACGCTGTACCGCAGGCCCGGGACGTCCCTCACCCCGACCGTGTGGCGGGCCGGAGCGATGGCCTCCGACGTCCCCGACCGCTTCGAGGTACCGGCCTCCGCCCCGGGCCTCGCCCGGGAACTCGCCGTACCGCGCTACTCGCAGAACACCCACATCGGCCAGTACCCCGAGTACGCGGGCGGCGGCGAGGCCTGGTGCAGCCCGACCTCCTCGCAGATGACCGTCGAGTACTGGGGCCGCCGCCCCACCCCGGACGAACTCGCCTGGGTGAACCCGGACTTCGCCGACCCCCAGGTCTGCCACGCCGCCCGCCGCACCTACGACCACGCCTACGAGGGCTGCGGCAACTGGCCCTTCAACGCCGCCTACGCCGCGACCTACCCCGACCTGAACGCCGTCGTCACCCGCCTCGGCTCCCTCACCGAACTGGAGACCCTGATCGGGGCCGGCATCCCGGTCATCACCTCCCAGTCCTTCCTCAAGGAGGAGCTGACCGGCGCGGGATACGGCACCGCGGGCCATCTGATGACCGTCGTCGGCTTCACCGCCACCGGCGACGTGATCGCCAACGACCCATCCTCACCCGGCAACGAGGCCGTCCGCCGCGTCTACCGGCGCGCCGAGTGGGAGCGGATCTGGCTGCGCACCAAGCGCCGTGACGCGGACGGCGAGGTCCGAAGCGGTACGGGAGGCGTCTGCTACCTCTACTGGCCCGCCGTCCCCACGGCCGCCCAGCGCGCCGCCCTGGCGGCCGTCGGCGTGCACTGACCGGCCCGGACCGGCCCGGGATCGGACCGGTCCGGGACGCGGGGCGTGATGAACGTCTCTACCCAGCGGCCCGCCCCGGCTGGCACTGTGGGGCACCGGGGGAGACCGACCGCCGACGCCGAACGAACGAGAACGCCCATGAGCCCGACCGCCGCAGCCGCCACCGCCGACCGCCCTCGGGCGCGCACCCGCACCGGAGGGCCCGACGACGGGCCCGCGATCCTGGAGCACGTCCTCGGCTGGACCCTGGTCGTCGTCCTCGCCATGTTCATCACCCAGCTCGGCCTGCTCTGACCCCGGGGGCCCGCCGCCGCGGGTACGGCCCCGAGCAGCACCGACGCACGCCGGACAGCTTGATCACAGGTTGTCGGCAACCCCGTGACGGGAGCCCGCCGATCGGGCATACTCGACGCGCCACAGCCGCCAACCAGCCTTTTTCGTGATCCGGAAGGGCAGCATCGGCCTGGCAGGACAACCGGCGGCGCGCCCCACACCCTGCGCGCGTGCCCGCCGCAGCGCCCGACAGGGAGGAGTGCGCCGCTATGCCCGACCGTGCCCCGCAGCCGGTGGACCGTCAACTGCCCACCGAGGAGGCCGGGGATCTGATCGCCCTGGTCCGCGACATCGTCCAGCGGGAGATCGCTCCCAAGGCGGCCGAGGAGGAGGAAGCCGGGCGCTTCCCCCGCGAGGTGTTCTCCCTGCTGTCGGAGGCGGGCCTGCTCGGTCTGCCCTACTCCTCGGAGTACGGCGGCGGTGACCAGCCGTACGAGGTCTACCTCCAGGTCCTGGAAGAGCTGGCGGCCGCCCGGCTGACGGTCGGTCTCGGCGTCAGCGTCCACTCCCTCGCCTGCCACGCCCTCGCCGGGTACGGCACCAAGGAGCAGCAGGCGGAGCACCTGCCCGCGATGCTGGGCGGCGGCCTGCTCGGCGCCTACTGCCTCTCCGAGCCGGCCTCCGGCTCGGACGCCGCCTCCCTGCGCACCAAGGCCGTGCGCGACGGCGAGGACTGGGTGGTGACCGGCACCAAGGCGTGGATCACCCACGGCGGCGTGGCCGACTTCTGCACCCTGCTCGCCCGCACCGGCGGTGACGGCGCGCGCGGGATCACCGCCTTCCTCGTCCCCGGCGACGCGGAGGGCCTGAGCGCCGCCCTGCCGGAGCGCAAGATGGGCATGAAGGGCTCCCCGACGGCCCAGCTCAACTTCGACGGGGTGCGTGTCCCGGACGCCCGCCGCATCGGCGAGGAGGGGCAGGGCTTCGCCATCGCCCTCTCCGCACTGGACTCCGGCCGCCTGGGGATCGCGGCCTGCGCCGTGGGCGTCGCCCAGGCCGCGCTGGACGAGGCGGTGGCGTACGCGACCGGCCGCAAGCAGTTCGGCCGCCCGATCGCCGACTTCCAGGGGCTGCGCTTCATGCTGGCCGACATGGCCACCCGGATCGAGGCGGGGCGCGCGCTGTACCTCTCCGCCGCCCGGCTGCGGGACGCGGGCCGGCCGTTCTCCCGCGAGGCCGCGATGGCCAAGCTGTTCTGCACCGACGCGGCGATGAGCGTCACCACGGACGCCGTGCAGGTCCTGGGCGGCTACGGCTACACGCAGGACTTCCCCGCCGAGCGGTACATGCGCGAGGCGAAGGTGCTCCAGATCGTCGAGGGCACCAACCAGATCCAGCGCATGGTCATCGCCCGCCACCTGGCCGGCCCCGAGAGCCGCTGAACCGGCCCTCCCGCACCAGCGGCGCCGCGAGCCGGTCCCATTCGGCGTCGCGGCGCCCGGGCAGTGTGCGTCCGCGGCTCGCCCACTGCACCAGGAGATCGCGGTAGATCGGCGGGTCCGAGGGGTGCGGAACCGATTCTGCGGACGGGTGTGCCGGGTTCACCGGGCGCGGCGGTTCCGCCGGGCTCGCGACGCCCCTTCCGGCGTGCCCCGTCCCGGTGCGCACGCCTCCCGCGGGCGGCGCTCCCCTGGGCGCGGCCGCCGGCGGGACGGGCACGACAAGCCGCCGACCTGTCGCCGTCGAGGTGTACAGCAGTGTCATGCCGGGCCAACGCGCCCGCCCGGCCGGGGGTTACCGCCGACGCGATTCGCGCGCCAGTCCGGATACGCACCCTCGGGTCCGCACCCGGCGGGCCGGGCGCGGGCACACGGGGGTGGGCAGGCCCGGGCGTGGGCGGCGGTGCGCGCGGCGGACGCGTCGCTCAGGCGGCGCGGCGCAGGGCGGCCCGGACCACCGGCCGCTTGATGGGCCGCGAACCCGGCCCGCCGACGTGCGAGAACGGCTGGGTGCGCCAGTCGAGCCCCTGGGGGAGGGTCAGCACCACGGCCGTCTCCTGCTCCCCGGCCTCGGCGGCGCCGTCCGCCGGCCGGGCCTCGGCGGCCGCGCGGCCGGTGCCGGCGCACACCGTCAGTCCGAAGGGGTTCCACGGGGTCGGGCACCGCGCGTGCTCCGGCAGCACGTCCTCCTCGGCGAGAAGGGCGATCGGCTGGGCGCAGTCCGGGCAGACGACCCGGTACATCCCGAAGGCGTCGTACGCGTCGAACTCGTCGCCGTCCGGATCGACGGGCTCCAGTTCGGTACGGCCGCTGTTCTTGGTGTTCTGCATGGAGAATCTCCCCCTCGGATGGGCCGATCAGGCGCTTGTGGCCTCGACCACAGCAAGCAATGCCCATCGCACATGCCGGATAACCGTGCGGTCACGGCCGACGCGTCCCCAAAGGTGTGGTCTTCGTCACATGGTGCCTCGCGGGGTGTCCACGATGTGCACCGGACTGTGCCGGACGGCCCCCGGGGCAATAGGTTGATCGCCATGGAGGAGTTGGATCGACAGATCGTGGAACTGCTCGTCAAGGACGGGCGGATGAGCTACACCGACCTGGGCAAGGCCACCGGCCTGTCCACCTCGGCGGTGCACCAGCGCGTCCGCCGCCTGGAGCAGCGCGGTGTCATCCGCGGCTACGGCGCCGTGGTGGACCCCGAGGCCGTCGGTCTGCCGCTGACCGCCTTCATCTCGGTGAAGCCGTTCGATCCCAGCGCCCCCGACGACATCGCGGACCGGCTCTCGGGCGTCCCCGAGATCGAGGCGTGCCACAGTGTCGCGGGCGACGAGAACTACATCCTCAAGGTCCGCGTCGCCACCCCGCTGGAACTGGAGCACCTGCTCACCCGGATCCGCTCCCTGGCCGGTGTCTCGACGCGCACCACGGTCGTCCTGTCCACCCCGTACGAGGCACGTCCGCCGCGTATCTAGTCTTGGTCCATGACCGAGAGCACCGCCCCCCAGAGCGACGACCACCGCACCGTGCTGCTGCGCGGGGGAGAAGTCCACAGCCCCGCCGACCCCTTCGCCACCGCGATGGTCGTCGAGCAGGGCCATGTCGCCTGGGTCGGCTCCGAGGGCGCGGCCGACTCCTTCGCCTCCGGCGTGGACGAGGTGGTCGACCTCGAAGGGGCCCTGGTCACGCCCGCGTTCACCGACGCGCATGTGCACACCACCGCCACCGGCCTCGCGCTCACCGGCCTCGACCTGACCGCCGCCGGCTCCCTCACCGAGGCCGCGGCCCTGGTCCGCCGCCACGCCGAGGCCCACCCCGCCGACCGGGTCCTGCTGGGCCACGGCTGGGACGCCTCCCGCTGGCCCGAGGCCCGGCCCCCGCGCCGGGAGGAACTCGACGAACTCACCGGCGGGCGGCCCCTCTACCTCACGCGCGTGGACGTCCACTCGGCCGTCGTCACCACCGCCCTGCTCGACCTGGTGCCCGGCGTCCGCGATCTCGACGGCTTCCGCGCCGACGCCCCCCTGACCGGCGACGCCCACCACGCGGTCCGCGAGGCGGCCCACGCCGCCGTCTCCCCGGCCCAGCGCGTCGCCGCCCAGCGGGCCGCCCTGCACCACGCCGCCTCCCGGGGCATCGGCACCCTCCACGAGTGCGGCGGCCCGCACATCTCCTCCGAGGACGACTTCACCGGCCTCCTCGCCCTCGCGGACACCGAGGCCGTGCCGCGGGTCGTCGGCTACTGGGCCGACCGCGACATCGACCGCGCCCGCGCGCTGGGTGCCGCCGGCGCGGCCGGCGACCTGTTCGCCGACGGCTCCCTCGGCTCCCACACCGCCTGCCTCCACGAGCCCTACGCCGACGCCCCGCACACCGGCGAGGCCAAGCTCGACGCGGCCGAGATCGCCGCCCACGCCGTCGCCTGCACCGAGGCCGGGCTCCAGGCGGGCTTCCACGCCATCGGCGACGCGGCCCTGACCGCGGTCGTGGACGGCTTCCGGGCCGCCGCCGAGAAGCTGGGCCTCGCCCGGATCCGCGCCGCCCGGCACCGGGTGGAACACGCCGAACTGCTCACCCCCGAGACCGTGGCCGCCTTCGCCGAACTCGGGCTCACCGCCTCCGTCCAGCCCGCCTTCGACGCCGCCTGGGGCGGCGAGGACGGTATGTACGCCCGGCGCCTGGGCACCGAACGGGCCCGCGCCCTCAACCCGTTCGCCGCCCTGCTGCGCGCCGGCGTGCCCCTCGCCTTCGGCTCCGACAGCCCCGTGACCCCCCTTGACCCCTGGGGCACGGTCCGGGCCGCCGCCTTCCACCGCACCCCCGAGCACCGCGTCTCCGTCCGCGCCGCGTTCACCGCCCACACCCGCGGCGGCTGGCGGGCCACCGGACGGGACGACGCCGGTGTGCTGGTGCCGGGCGCCCCGGCCGACTACGCCCTCTGGCGCACCGGGCAACTCCTGGTCCAGGCCCCCGACGACCGGGTGGCGCGCTGGTCCACCGACCCCCGCTCCGGCACGCCCGGACTGCCGGACCTCACCCCCGGCGCGGACCTGCCGGTCTGCCTGCGGACGGTGGTCGGCGGACGCACCGTCTTCTCGGGACCGAACGGGTGACGTGCGGACATTTCGTCCCGCGGGGCGATCTCCCCGCCGCTCTGCCACGACCTGCGGATCTTCGTCGCTGACCTGGCCGTTCGGCGCATTCCCGCTGGTGAAACGGCTGTTGACAGCCTGCCGCCGTGGCCGGGTAGGTTCGGCCGCGTCCACCACACACGGTCCGACCGGCACCCGTCCGCGCACGTCGTCGAACGCCGCTGGGTCATGGGGTGGTGTGCCGCACCGGCGCACCACCACTGGGAACCAGGTTCAGCGCCAGCGCACCGGAGACAGCGGGAAGGTTTCAGCCGGCCGGCGGTGCGACCCGGGTAGGGCCCGGCGTTCAGTAGACAACGGCTCTCGGTCGACCCGCAGCCAGCGGGTCCCAGGTCGGCCCGAAGGACGCCGGGCCCGATCCGCTGCCGTGTGCCGGGCCGGCCGCCGGACCGCCCCCGCGCGCCGATGTGTCCCGCCCCGTTTCCCCGCCGCACCCTCCGGGCCGCCGGGAGCGCTCGCTATGGTGGGGGCCCTGCGCGTACAGACAGGTAAGGGGCAGCAGTGAACGACGGTGGCGCGGTTCCCCGCGGTGAGGACCAGGGGAGGCGGTACGGCCCGCTCGGCACGTCCTTGGTGATCGTCCCGACCTACAACGAGGCGGAGAACGTCAAGGCCATCGTCGCGCGGGTGCGCGCCGCCGTTCCGGACGCGGACGTCCTCGTCGCCGACGACAACAGCCCCGACGGCACCGGCAAGCTCGCCGACGAACTGGCCGCGGTCGACGAGCAGGTCCACGTCCTGCACCGCAAGGGCAAGGAGGGCCTGGGCGCCGCCTATCTGGCCGGCTTCCGCTGGGGCATCGAGCACGGCTACGGCGTCCTGGTCGAGATGGACGCCGACGGCTCCCACCAGCCCGAGGAACTGCCCCGTCTGCTGACCGCCCTCAAGGGCGCCGACCTCGTCCTCGGCTCCCGCTGGGTGCCGGGCGGCCGGGTGGTCAACTGGCCCCGGCACCGCGAGATCCTGTCCCGCGGCGGCAGCACCTACTCGCGGATGCTCCTCGGCGTCCCGATCCGCGACATGACGGGCGGCTTCCGCGCCTTCCGCGCCGAAACCCTCCAGGGCCTCGGACTGGACGACGTCGCCTCCCAGGGCTACTGCTTCCAGGTCGACCTGGCCCGGCGGGCCGTCGAGGCGGGCTTCCATGTGGTCGAGGTGCCGATCACCTTCGTGGAGCGTGAACTCGGCGACTCCAAGATGAGCCGGGACATCGTCGTCGAGGCGCTGTGGCGGGTGACGGCCTGGGGCGTCGGGAGCCGCGCGAACCGGTTGCTCGGGCGGAAGCCCACCGGTCACTGATCCCCTCCTTACGCCACTCGTGCGGCGGCCCAGGCACACTGGGGGCATGACGACCGGTGCACCCACTCCGACCGCCCGCGGCCGTTCGCGCGTCCGCACCTTCCTGCCCCTCGGCATCGCCGCCTGGCTGGTACTGGAGATCTGGCTGCTGACCGTGGTGGCCGGCGCGGCCGGCGGCCTCACCGTTCTCGCCCTGCTCGCGGGCGGGGTCGTGCTGGGCGCGGTCGTGATCAAGCGAGCCGGCCGCCGCGCCTTCACCAACCTCACCGAGACCATCCAGCGCCAGCAGCAACAGCCGCCCGGCGCGGCGCCGGAGGCCGCCCGCGCGAGCGAGGGGAACGGTCTGCTGATGCTGGGCGGCCTCCTGCTGATGCTGCCCGGCCTGATCTCCGACGCGGTGGGCCTGCTGCTCCTCCTGCCGCCCGTGCGCACCCGCATCGCCCGCTCCGTGGAACGCTCCCTGGAGCGCAGGATGAACGCGGCCGGCCCGGGCAGCCTGGGCAACGCCTTCCAGCAGGCCCGGATGCACCGCCCCGACGGCAAGGTCGTCCAGGGCGAGGTCGTCCGCGACGACGACCGCCCCCAGTCCCCGCCGCCCCCGGCCCCGCCCCTCACCCCCTGACGGGCCGGCGCGGCGCAAACAGAGGCCGGCGCGGCGCACAACAGAGGTCGGGGTCGGCCACACCCGAAGGTGTGGCCGACCCCGACCTCGTGTTCTTGTCTACCGCGCGTCAGCGCACTACGCGGACTTGCGGCTGTCGCGCGGGTGCACCGCGATGTTCATCGCTCCGGAGCGCAGGACCGCCAGCCTCTCGGCCAGCACCTCCTCCAGCTCCTCGCGGGTGCGGCGCTCCATGAGCATGTCCCAGTGCGTACGCGCCGGCTTGCCCTTCTTCTCCTCGGGGCCGTCCCCGTCTACGAGGAGTGCCTGGCTTCCGCAGACCTTGCACTCCCACTCCGGCGGAATCTCCGCTTCGACCGAGAACGGCATCTCGAAACGATGCCCCTTCTCGCATGCGTACTCCACCGCCTGGCGCGGGGCCAGATCGATGCCGCGGTCGGTCTCGTAGCTGGTCACCACGAGGCGCGTGCCGCGAAGAGCTCGCTCACTCATGAATCGTGCCTCCCGGGCTTGTCGCCCACAGGACAGGTGTCGCTGTCGTCGTCATCCGGTCAACGTCCGGTCGGCGGTAAAGATTCCCGTTGCGGGTCATGCGTCGCCCGTCGTGCCGCCCTTGTTCTACCCACCAGTGCCCGGTTTGTCACATCTGACAACAGATGTCACCCAGCGTCTTTCGTCCTTGAACGCGCAGTAACGGTCCGCCTGGCAGGCCAAAGGCGTACACTACCGGCCTTTCACTTCCGCGTTCAAACGCGGTCCGGCAGCGGGTTGCCCGCGGCGAGCACCGCGCGGCGCACCGGAACCCGCGCGAGCAGGGCGAATCCCAGCACGAAGAAGATCACCAGAGAGATGATGGCATCCCGGTAGCTGCCCGTCACCTGATACGCGAGCCCGAACACCAGTGGCCCCAGCCAGCTCAGCCCCCGGTCGCTCATCTCGTACGCGGAGAAGTACTCCGCCTCCTTCCCGCGCGGCACCAGATGCGAGAACAGCGAACGGGACAGCGCCTGGCTCCCGCCCAGCACCAGGCCGATCCCCGCCGCCAGGCAGAAGAACCAGACCGGCGCCCCCGCCGGCAGGAAGTACCCGGCCGCCAGGATCAGCGTCCACACCACCAGCGAGCCCAGGATCGTCCGCTTCGCGCCGTACACCCGCGCCAGCCGCCCCATCCCCAGCGCGCCCGCCACCGCGAGCACCTGCACCAGCAGCACCGCCGTGATCAGGGTCGTCTGATCGAGGCCCAGCTCCTCCGAGCCGTACACCGACGCCTGCGAGATGACCGTCTGCACACCGTCGTTGTAGACCAGGTACGCCAGCAGGAACGACAGCGTCAGCGGATGGCGGCGCATGTCCTTCAGTGTGGCGATCAGCTGCCGCCACCCCGAGAGCGTCGCCCCCTCCGACCCCGGCGGCACCCGCCGGTCGCGCAGCCGCCGCAGCGGCACCAGTGTCCAGGCGCCCCACCACAGGCCCGCCGAGGCCAGGCAGATCCGGACCGCCTCGCCCTCCGACAGCCCGAAGGACTCGTGGCCCGAGTACAGGACCAGATTGGCCACCAGGACCAGCGCGCCCGAGGTGTAGCCGAACGCCCAGCCCTTCGAGGACACCGCGTCCCGCTCGGCCGGCTCGGCGATCTGCGGCAGATAGGCGTTGTAGAGGACCATCGACACCGCGAGCGAGGCGTTGGCGACGATCAGCAGCGCGGCCCCCAGCAGATAGCGGTGGCCGTCCAGGAAGAACATTCCCGCCGTCGCGCCCGCGCCCAGGTACGCCGCCGCCGCGAGCAGCGGCTTCTTCCGCCCCGTCCGGTCCGCCGCCGCGCCCACCAGGGGCATCACCAGGACGGCGACCACGATCGAGACGGAGATCGCGTACGGGAAGAGGGAGCCCGCGCGCACCGGGACGCCCAGCGGGTGGACGAAGCCGTCCGCGTCCGCCGCGGCCCGGGCGATCGCCGTCAGATACGGCCCGAGGAACACCGTGACGACAGTGGTCGAGTACACCGAGCACGCGAAGTCGTAGAAATACCAGCCGCGTTGCTCCCGCAGCCGCTCCCGTGCGGCGTCCGGCCCCGCGCCGTCCTGTGTCGTCCCCGCGGTCATCCGCGCCCCCTCGTGTCTCCCGTGCGCGGACGCGCCGGGGAGATCGGACCCGCGGTCCTCACACCCACAGCCCGCGTTCGGTCAGCACCGTGCGCAACGTCTGAAGATGATCGGTCATGATCCCGTCCACGCCAAGGTCCAGGAGCCGTCCCATCGACTCCGCGTCGTTGACCGTCCACACATGGACCTGGAGACCGCGCGCGTGGGCCGCCCGCACGAAACGGCGGTCCACCACCCGCACCCCGCCCTGCCGCTCGGGTACCTGCGCGCACACCGCCCCCGCCCGCAGCGGCACCGGCAGCCCGTACGAGGCGAGCCGCAGCGCGGCCACCCCCGCGACCCCGTACGAGGTGGCCAGCCGGGGCCCCGCGAGCCGCGCCGCCCGGGCCACCCGGCGCTCCGAGAACGACCCCACGCAGACCCGGTCCCAGGCCCCGGTCCGCCCGATCAGGCCGATCAGCGGCTCCAGCGCGGACTCCGCCTTGAGGTCGACGTTCCACCGGGCGTCCGGGAACTCCTCCAGCAGCTCCTCGAAGAGGGGCAGCGGCTCCCGGCCCGCCACCCGGGCGCGGCTCACCTCGCTCCACGGCAGCTCCGCGATCCGGCCGCGTGCGTCCGTCACCCGGTCCAGGGTGTCGTCGTGGAAGGCGACCAGCCGCCCGTCGCGGGTGGTGTGCACATCGGTCTCGAACCAGCGGTAGCCGGCGTCGGCGGCGCGGCGGAACGCGGCGGCGGTGTTCTCGATGCCGTCCGCCGTGCCGCCGCGGTGCGCGAAGGCGAGAGGGCGGGGGTGGTCGAGATAGGGGTGGCGTATTGGGGTCACGGCCGCAGTATGGCCTGCTCCGGTGAGCCGGCGGCGACCACGGTCCCCCGCTTCGCCGGATCGGGCACCGCGAAGACCCGCAGGAAGAACTGCGCCAGCGGCCCGATCGCCAGGGCGTAGAGCACCGTGCCCGCGCCCACCGTGCCGCCGAGCAGGAAGCCCGTCGCCACCACCGCGATCTCCAGCACGGTCCGCACCAGCCGGATCGACCGGCCGGTGAGCCGGTGCAGCCCGGTCATCAGCCCGTCGCGCGGCCCCGGCCCGAAGCGGGCCGAGATGTAGAGCCCGGTGGCCATCCCGTTCAGGACCACGCCCGCGACGAGCAGCGGGATCCGTATCGCCAGGGCCCCGGCCCCCGGGACCAGGGCGAGGGTCGCGTCCATCGCGAGGCCCACCACGAACACATTGGACACCGTGCCCAGCCCGGGCCGCTGGCGGATCGGGATCCACAGCAGCAGCACCGCCGCGCCCACGATGATCGAGACCACGCCGATGGAGATCCCGGTCCGCTCCGAGAGCCCCTGGTGCAGCACGCCCCACGGCTCCAGCCCGAGCCCGGCCCGCACCAGCAGCGCCGAGCTGATCCCGTACAGCGCCAGCCCCGCGTAGAGCTGGAAGAGGCGCCGGGCGAGGAACGCGGAGCGCCCGCCGGCGGCGGGCGCGGCCGGGTCCCCGGCAGGCGGGGCGGACGGACTGCCGGCGGGCGGCGTGGACATGGGACAACCCCCTGGTGGTGTCGGTGGATCGATCCATGCCACTCTGTGGCTACGGAACTTCTGTCAACCATGGCCAATTCGAGGAAGGTGGACTGACTTCCATGTCCCAGTGGACTTCGGCAGTGGGGCCGGCTCAGCTCGCCCGTCTCCTCTCCTCGCAGCAGCCGCGCCCCGCGGGCCCCGGCACCCGCCGTCCGCCCGCCTACCGCGCCCTCGCCGACGGCATCCGGCTGCTCGTCCTGGAGGGCCGCGTACCGGTCGCCGCCCGGCTGCCCGCCGAACGTGAACTCGCCCTCTCCCTCTCGGTCAGCCGCACCACGGTCGCCGCCGCCTACGAGGCCCTGCGCTCCGAGGGCTTCCTGGAGTCCCGGCGCGGCGCGGGGAGCTGGACGGCCGTCCCCGCGGGCAACCCGCTGCCCGCGCGCGGCCTGGAACCCCTGCCGCCCGAATCCCTCGGCTCCATGATCGACCTGGGCTGCGCGGCCCTCCCGGCCCCCGAGCCCTGGCTGACCCGGGGCTTCCAGGGTGCCCTGGAGGAACTGCCCCCGTACGCCCACACCCACGGCGACTACCCGGCCGGACTGCCCGCCCTGCGCCAGATGCTCGCCGACCGCTACACCGAGCGCGGCATCCCGACCATGCCCGAGCAGATCATGGTCACCACCGGCGCGATGGGCGCCATCGACGCCATCTGCCACCTCTTCGCCGGGCGCGGCGAGCGGATCGCCGTCGAGTCCCCGTCCTACGCCAACATCCTCCAGTTGATGCGCGAGGCGGGCGCCCGGCTCGTCCCCGTCGCCATGGCCGACGGGCTGGGCGGCTGGGACCTGGCCCGCTGGCGCCAGGTGCTGCGCGAGGCGGCCCCCCGCCTCGCCTATGTCGTCGCGGACTTCCACAACCCGACCGGCGCGCTCGCCGACGAGGACCAGCGCCGCGCCCTGGTCGAGGCGGCCCGCTCGGCCGGCACCGTCCTGGTCGTCGACGAGACCATGTCCGAGCTGCATCTCGACGACGACGTGGAGATGCCCCGCCCGGTCTGCGCCTTCGACCCCGCCGGGTCGACCGTCCTCACCGTGGGCTCGGCGAGCAAGGCGTTCTGGGCGGGCATGCGGATCGGCTGGGTCCGCGCCGCCCCCGACGTGATCCGCTCCCTGGTCGCCGCCCGTGCCTACGCGGACCTGGGCACACCCGTGCTTGAGCAGCTGGGCGTCAACTGGCTGATGCGCACCGGCGGCTGGGACAGCGCGGTGGCCGTGCGGCGCGAGCAGGCACGGGAGAACCGGGACGCCCTGGTCGCCGCCGTGCGCCGGGAGCTGCCGGACTGGGAGTTCACCGTCCCGAGGGGCGGGCTGACCCTGTGGGTGCGCACCGGCGGACTGTCCGGCTCGCGGCTCGCGGAGGTGGGGGAGCGGGTCGGCGTCCGCGTCCCCTCCGGGCCGCGCTTCGGCGTGGACGGCGCCTTCGAGGGGTACGTCCGGCTGCCGTTCACCGTCGGCGGCCCGGTCGCCGACGAGGCGGCGGCCCGGCTGGCGTCGGCGGCGCGCCTGGTGCGCACCGGGGCGTCGACGGGCGCGGAGTCGCCCCGCACCTTCGTGGCCTGACGCGGGTCGGGTCCGTGGGCGCGGCCCCGGCTCCTCGGGGCGCGGCCCCGGCTCCTCGGGGCGCGGCCCCGGCTCCTCGGGGTGCGCGCACGGCGACGGCCGGGGTCCGCGGACTCCGCGGACCCCGGCCGTCGCCGTCTCGTCGTGCCGGTCAGCCCTCCGCCGGCACCGCCGCCACCGGCTTGTGGACGGCGACCGGGGCGGCCTCCCCGTCGTCCTCCCGCCGCTCGTCCGCCGGCCGCCTCTCGTCGTCGGTGGCCTCGCCGGGGTCCGCCGGGAGCAGGGCCAGCACCGCCTGCCGCGGGTCCTCGGCCGTCGCGTCGTCGTACGGGTCGGGTGTCGCCGGGACCTGGAGCCGCAGCACCGGTCCGGTGCCGAGGCGCGCGTAACCCCGGCCCGGGGGGACGTCCGGGGTGGGGGTGGTGGGCGGCCGGTCGCCGAGGACCGCCTCGGCCTGCTCCTCGCCGACCGGGCCGAGGACGACCCGTGCTCGGGTGTGGGTGCGCACCGTCTCGCTCAGTGCGTCGGCGCTGTCGAAGTGCTCGGCGACGACCACGGTGACCTGCACCGCGCGGCCGTGCCGCAGCGGCACCTGAAGGAGTTCCTGCGGGTCCATGTGCCCCTCGGCCGCGGCCAGGTGGCCGAGGACGCCGGGCCGGTCGACGAGGATCCACAGCGGCCGCCGGGTGTCCTCGGGCGCGGGCTGCCCCGCCTGGCGCGCGCGGTTCGCGGCGATCAGCCGGCGCTCCGTCTCGTGCGCCGCCCACTCCAGCTTCGACAGCGCGCCCGCGAGCCCGCACTCGACGGCGACAACACCGGGGCGGCCGGTGAAGCAGGTGTACTCGCCCGTCCCGCTGCCCTCGATGATCAGTACGTCGCCGTGCTGGAGGGCCTGGAGGGCGATGGACCGCAGCAGGGTGGTGGTGCCGCCGCCGGGCTCCCCGAGCGCGAGCAGATGCGGCTCGCCCGAGCGGGGGCCGGTGCGCCACACCACGGGCGGCGCCTGCACGGTCTCCCCGCCGACGACGACGGGAACGGTGCGCGGCACCGCGTCGGCGTCGGTGAAGCCGAGGACCGTCTCGCCGGGCGAGGTGACGAAGTGCTGGGCGGCGACGGCGGTGGACAGGGCGGGCAGCACGCTCATGTCGAGCTGGTTGCCCTCCTCGTCCCACTGGAAGCGGTACTCCCGGCCGCGGCCCGACTTGGCGTGCAGCAGCTTCTCGATCCGGGCCCGGGACGAGGGCTCGGAGTCGGTGAAGTACGCCGGGTAGGTCACGCGCAGCCGGCTGACGCGGCCCTCGTCGTCGAAGGCGTACTGGCTGAAGGCCCTGCTCCACTCACCGCCGTGGGCGAAGAGCGGCGCCGGGTCCCCGTCCGCCGAGAAGTACGGGACAAGGGCCTCGTACAGGGCCCGCAGCCGGGCGATCTCGGCCTCGTCGGGACCGGTCTTCACCGGCACCCGGACGCGGCCCGCCCAGGCGGCCGCGCCCATCACCGTGATCAGGGCGATCAGCGGCCCGTACGGGATGAGCGCGACCACCAGCACGCCGGCCGCCACGAAGAACAGGGTGGGACCACGCCGTTCCTTCGGGGTGGCGGCCCACTTGCTGCGGGCCGTGGCGGCCAGCTTCCGCAGACCACGGCCGACCGTGATCAGCGGATGGAGGACGTCCGTGGCGCTGTCGGCGGCCGTGCGCGCCAGCTCGCGGCTGCGGGCGATCGGTGCGCTGCCGCTGGTCAGAATGCGGGGGAGTGGTCGCCGGGCCACATCTGTCTCCTGGGGTGCTCGTCGGGTCCTACGGGGGTCAGAACTTGATCCCGCCCAGCAACCCGGCGAGGCTCGTGGTGCCTGCCGTGATGCTCGGCGCGATCGCGGTACCCGCGAGGAAGAAGCCGAAGAGCGCGGAGACGAACGCGTGCGAGGCCTTGAGGCCGTCCTTCCGGAAGAAGAGGAAGACGATGATGCCGAGCAGCACGACGCCCGAAATGGACAGGATCATGGGGTTCTCCTGGGTGAGGGGACATTCACCATCAGTTCTTCCATGCTCACGAACGGTATCTATACGACAATGGGTGCAAATGGGTGAAATCCTGGTGTTTTCACCGGAACGGCCCACGGGCGGCGGCGTACCGGCGCGCGTGCCGCCCCGCGACCCGGCACAGTTCCGCACGATCCTGCGGGCCGCGGACCGGGCAGTACCCTGTCGGTTCACTCGCACGGTTCCGGTCGCCGTGCGCCCAGGTCCACGCGGTGAAAGGCGGTCCGTCCGATGAGCGAAGTCCCGGACTCCGAGGTGATCGAGCTGGCGACCAAGGTCTTCGACCTGGCGCGGCGCGGCGAGACCGAGACCCTCGCCGCCTACCTCGACGCCGGCGTCCCGGCCAACCTCACCAACGACAAGGGCGACACCCTCGTCATGCTCGCCGCCTACCACGGACACGCGGCCGCGGTCGAGGCGCTGCTCGCCCGCGGCGCCGAGGCCGACCGGGCCAACGACCGCGGCCAGACCCCGCTCGCCGGAGCCGTCTTCAAGGGCGAGGACGCCGTCATCCGCGCCCTGCTGGCCGGCGGCGCCGATCCGGCGGCCGGAACGCCCTCCGCCGTGGATACCGCGCGGATGTTCGGGAAGGCAGACCTCCTGGAGCTGTTCGACGGCCGCTGAGGCGGCCGCCGCGCACTCCGCCCGCCCACCGGCATCCGCACGGGCCCACCCCGGGCCCGGCCGAGGCCCGCACGGGTCCCGGACGGACCCCCGCGGACCAGGCAGCGGAAGCACCACTTCCCCTTGGCTCCCCCGGGGACCGGGGGAGCGTCGTAAATGTGGTCGCGGTGGCGAAATGGGTGGGTCATCATGACGTCAGCCCTGTCCCGGACCTCATCATCCGGGAATTCCCCCGAGGGCACCGAAGAGAGGCAGAGGACCATGGCTTGCATCGAGCACAGGACGCGTCGGACGACGGGCGGCCCCACATGCTGCTGCGCGGCGTAGGCACACCACTTCCCGGTCGCGTCGACAGCTTGATGTGAGGCACTCACTCCCCATGTTCGATCCAGTCATAGCGCCGAGCGGCACCCTGCTCGGCCTGCTGCAGCGGGGCCGCGGCGACGGCACCCTGCACGCGCTCGCCGCCCCCCGACCCGAAGCGCTCGCGGCGCTCAACCACTGCGTGGTCCACGACCCCCGCCACGACTGGCAGGTCGAGAACCGCTCCCTCTACTACGCACGCCTCTATCTCGACCTCCACGGTTCCCTGGAGGAGATCGAGCGCCACCTGTGCGACGCCGAGGACCACCTCGACACCGCCGAGACCCGCACCGGTCTCGCCCTCGCCGTCCTCGGCCATCTCGCCGCCTACGGCCGCGGCGACGCCCTGGCCCTGCTCCGGCGGTACGCGGCAAACGGCGCCAACTGGGAGTGGGCCCTCGACGAACTCGCCCTCCGCGACGACGACGCCGGACTGCGCGCCCTCGCCGCACCCGTCCTCGCCCGCTTCCCGGCCACCCCCGAGGGCGACGCCGAACTGGCCACCGCCGTGCGGGACGCCTTCGAACCCCGGCCCTGGCGGCTCTGGGCCGAGGACCCCCGCGAGTCCGTGGGCGCCCGGATCCGCGCGGCCCGCGAAGCCGGCTCCTTCGACCGCTGGCAGCGCCAGCTGCGCCCCACCGGCCCCCGGCCCGGCTGGAGCGTGCGTGCGGTGCTCGACTGGGCGGACGAGGGACTGGAGCGCGGCACCGCCCGGCATGTGCCCGCGGCCCGCTGCCTCGCCGCCGTGGCGGGGCCCGAGGACCTGACCGACATCGTGCTCGCGGCCCGCCTCGGCACCGACGGCGCCCGCTCGGCCGCCCTGCACTATCTCGCCGACGCCCAGGAGCCCGTCGTCCTCGACCTCGTCGAGGAGGCGGTGACGGGCGGCTCCCGCGCCGTGGCCGACGCGGCGGTCGCCGCCTTCGAGCGGATGTGCGGCGAAGCCGCCGTGGACCGGGCCCGCGGCTGGGTGCACCGGCCCGACGCCCTCGGGGCCTCCGCCGCCGGTGTCCTCGCCTGCCGGGGCACCGCCGCCGACGCCCCCCTCGTGCTCGGCGCCCTGCGGGAGACCGTCCGTGTCGACGGCCCCGACGCCCCCCTGCTGTGGACCCTCGTCGACGGTGCCGGGCGCCTCGGCATCGCGTGCGCCGCGCCCGTCCTGCGCCACGTCTACCGCGAGACGACCTCCTCCCGTCTCCGCGGCCGTGCGGCCGGGGCGCTCGCCGCCACCGACCCCTCCTTCGCCACCGGCTTCGCCGTCGAGTGCCTCTGGGACTGCGAGGAGACGACCCGCGAGGTCGCCGCCCTGCACGCCGAGACCGGCGATGTGCGCGTCGCCGAACGCCTGCGCCGCCTCGCCGCCGACCCGGCGGAGGAGGACGAGGTGCAGAGCGCGGTGCGCAGCCGCCTCGGTCCGGACATGCCGATGGTGTGACCGGCGGGCCTGCCGTCGCCCCGGCCCGCCCCGCTCCGGTTCAGGCCGGTCGCGGGGCGGTCGCGCGTCCGGCGGCGGGCCTCGGGCGCGGACCGGCTGGGGCGCGGACCGGCTGGGGTGCGGACCGGCTGGGGTGCGGACCGGCTGGGGTGCGGGCGGCGCACGCAACGCTCATGGGACGTTCCCCAGGCGGACAGCTCCCCGTCGGCGCGACCACCCCGGGCGGGACGACAACAGAGACATGCGTGTCGTCATCGTCACCGAGTCCTTCCCTCCCGACGTCAACGGGGTCGCGCACTGCACCCTGCAGACCGCCCGGCACCTCGCCGAGCGCGGTCACGAACCCCTCGTCGTCGCCCCGGACACCGACGGGGCACGGCGGGCCGACGCCCAGGCGCCCTGCCCGGTCGTCCGCGTGCCGTCCGTGCCGCTGCCCGGCTACCCCCAGGTGCGCGTCGCCCTGCCCAACCGCCGGGTCACCGCGGCCGTCGCCGCGCACCGGGCCGACCTCGTCCACCTGGCGAGCCCCTTCGTGCTGGGCGCGCGCGGGATGACCGCAGCCGCCCGGCTCGGGCTGCCCGCCGTCGCCGTCTACCAGACGGACCTGGCGGGGTACGCGCGTACCTACGTCGGCACCGGCGAGAGCGCCGCCTGGCGGCGGATACGGGCCGTGCACGGGGCCGCCGACCGCACCCTGGCGCCCTCCACGGCCGCCGTGCGGGACCTGACCGCGCACGGCGTCGACCGGGTCCACCTCTGGCCCCGGGGCGTCGACACCGCCCGCTTCCGGCCGCAGCGGCGGGACGAGCGGCTGCGGAGCGGGATCGCCTGGCGCGGCGAGACGATCGTCGGCTACATAGGACGCCTCGCGCAGGAGAAGCACATCGAACTCCTCGCCGGGGTCTGCGAGCTGCCCGGCGTCCGCCTGGTCGTCGTCGGGGACGGCCCGACCGGTCCGGCCCTGCGCGCCGCCCTCCCCGGCGCCCTCTTCCTGGGCCGGCTCACGGGCGAGGCGCTGGCTCGGATCCACGCCTCGCTGGACGTGTTCGTGCACACCGGCCCGTACGAGACCTTCTGCCAGACCGTCCAGGAGGCCATGGCGAGCGGGGTGCCGGTCGTCGCGCCGGCCGCCGGCGGGCCGCTCGACCTGGTCGAGCACGGCCGCACCGGGCTGCTCGTCCCGCCGCACGACGCCCCGGCGGTGCGGGACGCGGTCGCCGTCCTGGCCGCCGACCCCGCGCTGCGCGCCGCGTACGGGCGGGCCGGGCGCGCGGCGGTGGAGGGCCGTACCTGGGATGTCGTCGGCGACCGGCTCCTGGACCACTACGCCGAGGTCGTCGGGGCGCGGGCGGCGGTGGCGGCGGCCTGACGCACCCGCCACGGGCCGGTCGGGCGGCGGGGGCGAAGGGTGCGGTAGGCCGAGCGGCCGGGCGGACGGTCCGGTCGAGGGGCCGCGGTGGCCGGTCGAAGGGTGCGGTGCCGTCCGGCGGCGGGAGAATGAGGGCATGGCCGGGCGCTGGGAGTTCTGGGTCGACCGTGGTGGCACCTTCACCGACATCGTGGGCCGGCGGCCCGACGGGCGGCTGGTGAGCCGCAAGCTGCTGTCGCACGATCCCGGCCGCCGCCGGGACGCCGCCGTCGAGGGAATCCGGCTGCTGCTGGACGTCCCGGAGGGGGCGCCCGTGCCCGCGGACCGGGTGGCCTCGGTCCGGATGGGGACCACCGTCGCCACCAACGCGCTGCTGGAGCGGCGCGGCGAACCGACCGTCCTGGTGATCACCGAGGGCTTCCGGGACGCGCTGCGGATCGCGTACCAGAACCGGCCCCGGATCTTCGACCGGCACATCGTGCTGCCGGAGGCCGTCCACGAGCGGGTCGTCGAGGTGCCCGAACGCGTCGACGCGCACGGCCGGACCGTCCGCCCGCTCGACGAGGACGCCGTCGTCGAGCGCCTGGCCGCCGCCCGCGCGGACGGCCTCACCTCGGCCGCCGTCGTCCTGGTGCACGGCTACCGCCACCCCGGGCACGAGCGCCGGGTCGCCGCGATCGCCGGCCGGCTCGGGTTCACCCAGGTGAGCTGCTCGCACGAGGTCAGCCCGCTGATCAAGCTCGTCCCCCGGGGCGACACCACCGTGGTCGACGCCTATCTCACCCCCGTGCTGCGGCGCTATGTCGACGAGGTGGCCGCCGAACTGCGCGGTATCCGGCTGATGTTCATGCAGTCCAACGGCGGGCTGCGCGAGGCGGACCACTTCCGCGGCAAGGACGCCGTGCTGTCCGGGCCGGCCGGTGGTGTGGTCGGCATGGCGCGGACCTCGGCCCGGGCCGGGTACGAGCGGGTCGTCGGCTTCGACATGGGCGGCACCTCCACCGATGTGTCGCACTACGCGGGCGAGTTCGAGCGGGAACTCGGCACACAGGTCGCGGGGGTGCGGATGCGGGCGCCGATGATGAGCATCCACACCGTCGCCGCCGGCGGCGGGTCCGTGCTCCACTTCGACGGCCGCCGCTACCGCGTGGGCCCCGACTCGGCGGGCGCCGTCCCCGGGCCCGCCTGCTACCGGCGCGACGGCCCGCTCACCGTCACCGACGCCAATGTGATGCTGGGACGCGTCCAGCCCGGCCACTTCCCGGCCGTGTTCGGCCCGGACGGGGACCAGCCGCTGGACGCGGAGACCGTACGCGCCCGCTTCACCGACCTCGCCGCCGAGGTCGGCCGCGCGACCGGCACCCCGCGCACCCCCGAGGACGTCGCCGCGGGGTTCCTGGAGATCGCGGTGCTCAACATGGCGAACGCCGTCAAGAAGATCTCCGTCCAGCGCGGCCACGACATCACCCGCTACGCCCTCACCTCCTTCGGCGGCGCGGGCGGGCAGCATGCCTGCGCGGTCGCCGACGCGCTCGGCGTGGACACAGTCCTCGTGCCGCCGCTCGCCGGGGTCCTCTCCGCGTACGGGATCGGGCTCGCCGACGCCACCGCCATGCGGGAGCAGTCCGTCGAGGCCGAACTGGACGAGGAGAGCGCCGGGCGGGTGCGCGGACTGTGCGACCGGCTCGCCGAGGAGACCCGCGGCGAACTCCTCGCCGACGGCGTCCCGGACGAGGCGATCACCACCCGGGCGCGGGTCCTGCTGCGCTACGCGGGCACCGACGCGAGCCTGCCGGTCCCGCTGGGCGGGGCCGCGGGGATGCGCGCGGCCTTCGAGGAACTGCACCGCGCCCGCTATGCGTTCACGACGGAGAAGCCCGTGGTGGTGGAGGCGGTGTCGGTGGAGGCGATCGGGGCGGCGGACGAGGGGCGGGGCGGGGGTGAGGGCAGGGGCTCTCCGGTGGTGGGGGCGGGGCCGGGAGGGGGCTCCGTGGCCGGTCGGGGGGCGGACGGCGTGGGCCGTCCCGTCCCGGGTGGCGCGGCCGAGCAGGTGCGGATGCATGTCGCGGGGGAGTCGCGCACGGTGCCCCTCGTCCGGCGCGACGCACTGCGTGCCGGGGACGAACTCACCGGGCCCGCCGTCGTCGCCGAGGCGGACGCGACGACCGTCGTCGACGCGGGCTGGCGCGCGGTCGCCGGGGAAGCCGGGCACCTGATCCTGCACCGGGCCGAGCCACGGCCCGGCCGCACCGCCGCCGGCACCGAGGTCGACCCCGTCCTCCTGGAGGTCTTCAACAATCTCTTCATGTCGATCGCCGAACAGATGGGCGTGCGCCTGGAGAACACCGCGCACTCCGTCAACATCAAGGAACGGCTCGACTTCTCCTGCGCCCTCTTCGACGCGGACGGCAACCTGATCGCCAACGCGCCCCATATCCCCGTCCACCTCGGGTCCATGGGCGAGTCCATCAAGGAGGTGCTGCGCCGGAACGAGGGGCGGATGCGGCCCGGGGACGTCTACGCGATCAACGACCCGTACCACGGCGGCACCCATCTGCCGGATGTCACCGTGGTGACACCGGTCTTCGACGGGGACGCCCTGCGCTTCCTCGTCGCCTCGCGCGGGCACCACGCGGAGATCGGCGGCATCACCCCCGGGTCCATGCCCGCGTTCAGCCGGACCGTGGAGGAGGAGGGGGTCCTCTTCGACAACTGGCTGCTCGTCAGGGACGGGCGGCTCCGCGAGGAGGAGACCCGGGAACTGCTCGCCGCGGCCCGCCACCCCTCCCGCGCACCGGACACCAACCTCGCGGACCTGCGTGCCCAGATCGCGGCGAACGAGAAGGGCATCGCCGAACTCCGGCGCATCACGGAGGAGTTCGGCCTCGACGTCGTCCAGGCATATATGCGGCACGTGCGCGACAACGCCGAGGAGTCCGTCCGGCGGATCGTCGCCGGGCTCAGCGACGGGGAGTACCGCTATGAGACCGACGGCGGCGCGGTGATCCGGGTCGCGGTGCGGGTGGACCGGGCGGCGCGGTCCGCCGTCATCGACTTCACGGGCACCTCGCCCCAGCGGCCGGGGAACGACAACGCCCCCTCCTCGGTGGTCATGGCCGCCGTGCTGTATGTCTTCCGGACCCTCGTCGGGGAGGACATCCCGCTCAACAGCGGCTGTCTGGAGCCGCTGGACGTCCGGATCCCGGAGGGCTCGATGCTGGCGCCCGTCTATCCGGCCGCGACCGTCGCGGGCAATGTGGAGACCTCCCAGGCGGTCACCGGCGCGCTCTACGCGGCGCTGGGCGTGCAGGCGGAGGGCTCGGGGACGATGAACAACCTCACCTTCGGCAACGACCGGGTGCAGTACTACGAGACGATCGCTTCCGGGGCGGGGGCAGGCGGGGACTTCGACGGCGCGGACGCGGTGCAGACCCATATGACCAACTCCCGGCTCACCGACCCGGAGGTCCTGGAGTGGCGCCATCCGGTACGGGTGGACTCCTTCCGGCTGCGCACGGGCAGCGGCGGACGGGGGCACCGGCACGGCGGCGACGGCGTCGTCCGGGAGATCCGCTTCCTGGAGCCCATGACCGTCACCCTGCTCACCGGGCACCGGAGGGTCGCCCCGTACGGGATGGCGGGCGGGGAGCCGGGTGCCCTCGGCGAGAACCGGGTGATGAGGGCGGACGGCCGCACGGAGCGGCTGGAGGGCGTCGACACGGTGGAGGTCGGGCCGGGGGACGTCCTCGTCGTCAGCACACCCGGGGGCGGCGGCTACGGGACCCCGCCGCCCCCGGGTGACGGGGCGGGGGCGACCGCGTCCGGGACGATCTGAGCCCTGAGCCCTGAGCTCCCGGAGTCCGCTGGGCCCGGGGGCTCGCGAGCGGCTGCGGGCGGGGCGCGGGTGCGGGCGGCGCGGGCCGGGGCCCGGTGGCGTCAGCGGCGCACCGGGACGAAGCGGACCGGCGTCCCCGGGACGGCCTGGGCCGCCGCCGGGAGGTCGCGGTCGTCGACCACTCCCACCACCGGGTATCCGCCGGTCGTCGGGTGGTCGGCGAGGAAGACCACGGGGCGGCCGTCGGGCGGCACCTGAACCGCGCCCAGCACCATGCCCTCGCTGGGCAGTTCACCCGGAACGGACCGCTCCAGCGGGGGCCCCTCCGTGCGCAGGCCGATGCGGTTGCTCGCCGAGGACACCCGGTACCCGGGCCCGGCCAGGGTCCGTAGCGCGCCCGGGGTGAACCAGTCGTCGCGCGGGCCCGGCCTCAGCCGCAGGACCAGTTCGGCGGGTGGGGCGGGCCACGGGACCGGCGCGTCGAGCCGGGCCGGGGGACCGGACGGCGGGCCGAGCGGCAGCACCGCGCCGTCCGTGAGCGGCGCCGGGCCCAGCCCGGACAGCAGGTCCGTCGACCGGCTGCCCAGCACCGGGTCCACGGCGATGCCACCGGCGAACGCCAGGTACGAGCGGACCCCGCGCACCGCCGGGCCCACCGCGAGGACGGCGCCGGCCGGGACCCGCAGGGGCGCTCCCCACGGCGCCGGGCGCCCGTCCACCATCACCGCGCACGGCGCACCGCCGACGGCGACCACCGCGGGCCCCCGCAGCCGGACCGCGCAGCCGCTGAGCGTGGTCTCCAGGACCGCCGCGTCCTGCGGGTTCCCGACGAGTCGGTTCGCCAGCCGGGCCGAGGGGCCGTCGAGCGCTCCCGAGCGGGGCACCCCGAGGTGGGCGTGGCCCGGACGGCCCGCGTCCTGCACGGTCGTCAGCGCACCCGCCCGCACCACGGCGAGAGCCCGGTCCGTCACCGGCCCACCGCCGTGAAGCGCACCCGGGTGCCCGGCGTCAGCAGGGCCGCGGGCTCCCGCGCCGGGTCCCACAGCACCGTGTCCGTGGCGCCGATCAACTGCCAGCCGCCGGGCGAGGACCGCGGGTACACGCCCGTGAACTCGCCCGCCAGCGCCAGCGATCCGGCCGGGACCACCGTGCGCGGGGTCGGCCTCCTGGGCACCGCCAGCCCGGCCGGCAGCCCGGTCAGGTAGGCGAAGCCGGGAGCGAACCCGCAGAACGCCACACGGAACGTCAGGGACGTGTGCCTGCGCACCGCCTCGTCCACCCCTACGCCCCACAGCTCCGCGACCTCGGGCAGGTCCGGGCCGTCGTAGTGGACGGGTATCTCTACCACGCCCGCCGTGCCCCGGTCCGGGTCGGGTATCTCCCAGCCGGCCAGCTCGCGGGCGAGCCCGGCGGGATCGTCCACCCCGTCCAGGAGGACGGTCCGCGCGGCGGGCACGACCTCGCGTACCGGCGGCAGCAGCCCGGCCCCACGACGGCGCAGCACCTCGGCATGGAAGGCGGCCGTCTCGGCGGCGCCCGCCAGCTCGACGAGCAGCGCCCGGTCGCCGACGGGCAGGGTGCGCACGGGCCCGCCCGGGCCGGATGGGGGCGCCGCCGCCCCGTGCACGGTCATACGAACGCCTCCACCGCGACACCGGCCGTCTCCAGCTCGCCGCGGACCTGCCGGGCGAGGGCCACCGCCCCGGGGGTGTCCCCGTGCAGGCACAAGGACCGGGCACGCACCTCCACGGACCGTCCGCAGACCGAGGTGACCACCCCGAACCGGGCCATGCCCACCGAGCGTTCGACGACCGCCGCCGCGTCGCTGATCACCGCGCCGTCCCGGCCGCGCGGCACAAGGGTGCCCTCCGCCGTGTACCCGCGGTCCGCGAAAGCCTCCGGGACGACCGCGAGCCGCTCCTTCTCGGCCGCCGCGTGGAGCCGCGATCCGGGCAGGCCGAGCACGGGCAGCTGCTCCCCGGCGAGCAGCACCCCCGCCACCACGGCCGCGGCCTGCTCCTCGTCGTGCACGACCCGGTTGTACAGCGCCCCGTGCGGCTTCACATAGGAGACCCGTGACCCGGCGGCCCGGGCGAACACCGCCAACGCGCCTATCTGATAGGCGATCTCGGCGGCCAGCTCGTCCGGCGGGACGTCCATCGCGCGGCGGCCGAAGCCGGCCAGATCGCGATAGGACACCTGGGCGCCTATCCGTACCCCGTGCGCCACGGCGAGTTCGCAGACCCGGCGCATGGTGACCGCGTCACCGGCGTGGAAGCCGCAGGCGACATTGGCGCTGGTGACCACCGACAGCAGTTGCTCGTCGTCGGTGAGCCGCCAGCGGCCGAACCCCTCGCCGAGGTCGGCGTTCAGGTCGATGGCTCTCACAGCAGTTCCTTTCCGCGGGTCTCCGGCAGCCCGGCCAGCGCCAGGGCCGCCAGGCCGTAGCCCGCGGCGCCGAGGACGAGGGCCCCGCCCACTCCCCAGCTGTCGGAGAGGAAGCCCACCAGCGTCGGCAGGAAGGCGCCCACGGCACGGCCGCTGTTGTAGGTGAAGCCCTGCCCGGTGCCGCGCACGGCCGTCGGGTACAGCTCGCTCAGATACGACCCGAAGCCGCTGAAGATGGCCGACATACAGAAGCCCAGCGGGAATCCGAGCACCAGCAGCAGCGAGTTCGACCCGGCCGGGATGTTGGTGTAGGCCAGGATGCCGGCCGCCGACAGGGCGGCGAAGAGCAGGATGTTGTTCTTCCGGCCGATCAGGTCCGTCAGATACCCGCCGGTGAGGTAGCCGATGAAGGCGCCGGATATGAGAAAGGCCAGATATCCGCCCGTGCCCACGACGGTCAGCTCGCGCTCGGTCTTCAGATAGGTCGGCACCCATGTGGCCAGGGTGTAGTACCCGCCCTGCACGCCGGTGGAGAGCAGGGTCGCGAAGACGGTGACCCGCAGCAGGTCCTTGCGGAAGATCGCCGAGAACGAACCGCGGTGCGCGCTGGTGCGACGCTGCTCGGCGGCGCCCGGTGCGTCGCTGACGTTCCGCCGCACGTAGACGATCAGCAGCGCCGGGAGAGCGCCCGTCCAGAACATCACGCGCCACGCCGTGTCCGGGTCCAGGAAGTGGAAGACCAGGGTGTAGACGAGGACGGCGAGGGCCCAGCCGGCCGCC
The DNA here is from genome assembly GCF_040630445.1 of Streptomyces sp. NPDC005805. Taxonomy (NCBI): domain Bacteria; kingdom Bacillati; phylum Actinomycetota; class Actinomycetes; order Kitasatosporales; family Streptomycetaceae; genus Streptomyces; species Streptomyces sp. NPDC005805. Next base: position 24,840 of record NZ_JBEXXN010000010.1, on the reverse strand, counting down.
CAGGCGCTCTGCACCGCGCCGAGGGTGCGCCCCCGGTGCTGGGCGGTGGCGTACTCCGCGACGAGGATCGCCCCGACCGCCCACTCACCGCCGAAGCCGAGCCCCTGGAGGGCGCGGAAGACCAGCAGGGTCTCGTAGTTGGGCGCGAAACCGCAGAGCACGGTGAAGACCGCGTAGGTGACGACCGTGATCAGCAGCGCTTTGACCCGGCCTATCCGGTCGGCGAGGATCCCGGCGAGGGCGCCGCCTATCGCGGAGACGACCAGCGTCACGGTGGTGAGCAGGCCCGTCTGCCCGTTGTCCAGGCTGAAGTAGGCGGAGATCGCCACCATGCTCAGCGGCAGGGTGAAGTAGTCGTACGAATCGAGGGCGTACCCGCCGAACGCGCCGCCGAAGGCCCGGCGGCCCCGCGGGCCGAGCGAGCGGAGCCATGCGAACGCGCCGGTGTCCTCGGGGCGTTCGTCGTGGACCGGCTGTGCCTTGGTCGTACTCATCTGCACCTCGCTGGGTGGGGAGGGACGCACGGGGAGTGCCGTCGGCGGACCCAGCGGTGGGGCGCGTGTCCGGTCCGCTCCGGGCGGTGACGTCAACGTAGGGGATTGTTGAACGATCCGACAAGGGGCGCACGGGAGCGTTCCGGCTTCTACGATGTACGCCTGTGCGCCGGTTCGAGCCGACCGGGGCGGGAAAAGAGGGGTGTTGTGGGGACGACGGAGCCCGTCCGCGGGGATCTGGCCGACGACCGGCACCTGTTGGGGCGTACCAGCACGGCCGAGCGGGTCGCGGACATCCTGCGCACCCGGATCGCCGAGGGCTACTTCCCGCCCGGGGAACGCCTCTCCGAGGAGGCGATCGGGAGGGCGCTCGGTGTCTCCCGCAACACCCTGCGCGAGGCGTTCCGGCTCCTCACGCACGAGCGGCTGCTGGTGCACCAGCTGAACCGCGGGGTCTTCGTGCGGATGCTCGCGGTCGAGGACGTCGAGGACATCTACCGCATCCGCCAGCTCGTGGAGTGCGCCGTCGTCCAGGGGCTCGGCGACCCGCCCTACCCGCTCGACGCGCTCGACGCGGCGGTCGCGGGCGGCGAGCGGTCCGCCCGCGAGCGGGACTGGCAAGGCGTCTCCACCGCCAACATCCACTTCCACAGCGAACTCGTCGCCCTGGCGGGCAGCGCGCGCACCGACGAACTGATGCGGGGGGTCCTGGCGGAACTCCGCCTCGCGTTCCACGTGGTGGACGACCCGCGCGCCCTCCACGACCCCTACCTGGTCCGCAACCGCGAGATCGTCGAGGCCCTGCGCGCCGGCGAGCGCACCGAGGCGGAACGCCTCCTCTCCGCCTACCTCGACGACTCCCGCGCCCGCCTCGTCGCCGCGTACGGGGACCGCGTCGCGGAGGAGCGGTGGTAGGCGCGGGGGCGCCCGGTCGCCCGGCGGGGCGCGCGCCGCGGGTGCGCTCCCCTTCGGTAGCAGCGGGGGCCGGTCCGCCCTGGCGGCCCCGTCCCGGTGGGCCCGGGGGGTTGGGACTCCCGTCCCTGCGGTGCCGGGCGGCCGGCGGGTCCGGGCCGGCCCCAGCGTGCGCTGGCCCCGGAGCCCGCGGGCAGCGGCGCCGCGCCGTCGCCCCGGGCTCCGGGGGCGCCGGCCCCCGGGAGCCCCCGGCCCCCGGGGCATCTGCGTCGTTTCGACCGTTGTCACTGCGAGGACCTAATCTGTGCAGCGTGACTTCGCCTGCACCGACGGAATTCGTTCCGCCCCAGCTCAGCGCGGGGCCGCGCCCCGCTCCGGGGCCGGCCGCCGACGAAGGGCTGGCGCGGCGGCTCCGGGCGCTCGCGTGCACCGCGCCGCTGCACGATCTGGACGTGCGCAAGGCCAACCTCGCCGGTGAGTACTCGGTGTACGCGATGGCCGAGGTCGCCCTCGCCGCGATCGACCTCGTCACCCTCCACATGGACTTCGACACCGGCGCCGACCACGAGCAGATAGTGGCCAGGCTCGTCCCGCGCGTCGCCGCCCAGGCTCCGGCCCGCCCGCAGGCGGAGCACGAGCGCGTGGCCCGCTGGGTCCTGGAGAACCTGATCAACGTCGGCAGCGTGGACCGCGGATTCCGCGCCGTGTACGGCACCTTCGGCCCCGACGGCGTCTACACCCGCCGCGACTACGACTTCAAGCTCGTCGAGGAGGTCCCCGGCCACGGCGGCAGCGTCTATCTGCGTACCACCGACGAGGCGGTCAACGTCCTCGTCGGCGCGCTCGACACCGACGTCACCAGCGCCCAGATCGCCGCCGAGGTGAAGCTGGAGATCCTGATCAGCCGCGGCCGCCTCGCCGACGCGCAGCTCGCCGCCGAGCAGGCGCGCTACCGCACCGTGCAGTACTCGGAGACCCTGCGCCGCACCCTGGAGGCCACCCGGCGCAACGTCCGCGCGGTCGACTGGCTCAACACCGTGCCCGACATGATCGCCGAGGCGCTGGACCACGTCGCCGACCGGTACCGCCACGAGAACGCGATCCTGACCAACATCCGCAGGGCGCGCGACGAGGCGGAGGCCGGCTCGGACGCCAAGCTCGCCGACCACAAGCGCCGCGCGGCCGAGCTCGTCGACATCGTCAAGGACTGCATCCGCCGCCACACCCAGCTCCAGGCCCGGCTGCTGGAGGCCGGGCCGCTGTTCCGCGCCGAGCAGGACCGCCAGGCCTTCGCCCGTCCCACCGCAGAAACCGGCCTCGATGTGTACGGGCAGCTGCTGGCGCCCGTGCTGCCGCTGCCCGTGGCCTCCGCCACCCGCGTCACCGACGCCTTCTTCGCCCGCGGCACCGGTCTGCGCACCCCCTCCGCCGTGCGCGTCGGCGACCTGGTGGACCTGCTGCTCACCCCGCCCGTGGAGCGGGAGCACCTGGGCGCGGAGATGCCCGAGCCCGATCTGATCGCCACCCCGGACGACAGCCGCTTCAGCGAGGAGCAGCTCGCGAGCGCCATGGAGCTGCTCGACCTGGAGCACGACGCGCCCCGCCGCCTCTCCGGTCTGCTGGCCGAGGCCCGCCTGCGCGACCCCGACCTGCCCTATCTTGTCGCCCTGCTGGCCGTCCACGCGGCCAGCCCGCCGGTCGGCACGGCCTACCGCCAGGGCGAGCGGCGCCTGCTGTTCGCCGTGGACGACGGCACCCGGCTCGACGACCCCGAGTTCGGCGGCGCCGATCTGATCGTCGGCACGGCCCTGCTGGACGCGGCGGGCATGGCCGCGGACCGGTCGGAGGGAGGCGCATGACGAGCGCAGCCGTCCGACCGCCGGCCCCGGCACCCGCAACCCCGGACGCCCGCCCCGCGATCCGGTCCGCCCGCCCCGCGCCCCCGGAGCGCGCCCCCGCGACCCCCTCCGGTACGACCACCACCCCCGAGGAGCACCACCCGTGAGCGACCACTCCGCCGAGCACCCCGGTGCCTGGAGCGACCCGGTCACCCCTCAGGGGCCCCCGGCCGGACCGATCTCGACGGCCGGCGGCGCCACCGGCTCCGTCACCCCCGCCGACGCGGCCGACGCCGCCCGTCTCGTCTCCTTCGGCCTCCAGCCCAGGCTCCAGCCCGCCCGGGACGCCGAATACGGCGACCTGCTCCGCCGCTACCGCGAGGACGGCGCCTTCGCCCGCCTCGCCGACGCCGTCGCCACCGGCCTCGGCCTCGTCGTGCTGGAGGTCTCGCCCCGGGCCGGCATGGCCGTCACCGCCGCCGAGGACTCCGTCTTCGCCGTCCGCATGGGCGACTACGCGCGCCGCGCCTCCTCCGACTCCGCCGACCGCTTCCTGCACGGCCTCGCCCACCTGGCCGTCGCCGCCATGGCCTTCCCCCGCCCCGAGGACCTGGCCGACGACGGCTACATCGGCCGGATCACCGTCAACGGCGTGGACGCCTTCGTCCGCCAGGCCTGCCGCCGCCTGGAGGAGCGGGCCGAGGAGGAGGGACGGAACACCGACCCCGCCACCGACGCCCCCGGCCTCGAATCCGCCTGGCGGGTCTGGGCCCGCCGCAGCGCCACCGGCGCGACCAAGGACGCCCGCCGGCTCGCCGGCTCCACCACGGGCATCGTCGGGAAGGCCGTCGGCTTCCTCACCGACTCGGGTTTCCTCCAGCGCACCGGGGACGACTCCGGCGGCACCTACCGGACCACCGCCCGCTACCAGCTCCAGGTCCGAGACATGGCCGGCAGCGCGGCCATGGCCGAACTGCTGGAGCTGGGGGTGGTCCCGGTGAGCGACGGCAGCGCCACCCTGGTGGCTCCCCCCGACGGCGACGACCTGGAGCTGGCCGCCGACGCCGGCCTCCCCTTCCACGCCTGACCGTCACCGCCGACGACGCCGCCACGACGGACGAACCCGCCACGGCAGACGCCGTCACGACAGACGAAGCCGTCACCCAGACGAAGACGAAGACTGAGAGTCCGCCGCCATGTACGAGTTGTCCCGGGTCCGCCTCTACTCCATCGGCCCCGCCGGTGCGCGCTACGCCGACACCGTGCTCGACCTGCGCGGAGTCGGCGCGCCCGTGCCCCACCCCGCCCCCACCCAGGCGGAGTTCTTCGAGGAGGAGCCCGTCGGCCCGCCGCGCCGCCCCGCGCCCGCCGGCGTCCTCTTCCTGGAGAACGGCGGCGGCAAGTCCGTGCTGCTCAAGCTGATCTTCTCGGTGATGCTGCCGGGCCACCGCAACACCCTGGGCGGCGCCAGCTCCGGCGTGCTGCGCAAGTTCCTGCTCGCCGACGACTGCGGCCATGTCGCCCTGGAGTGGCAGCACACCCAGACCGGCGAGCTGGTCGTCGTCGGCAAGGTCAGCGAGTGGCGCGGCCGGCAGGTCTCGGGCGACCCGCGCAAGTTCGCCGAGGCGTGGTACTCGTTCCGCCCCGGCCCCGGCCTGAGCCTGGACAGCCTGCCCGTCGCCGAGTCCACCGCCGTGCGCCCGCCCGTCGAGGGCGCGTCCGGCGCCCGGGGGCGGCGGCGCACCATGAAGGGCTTCCGGGACGCCGTCACCGAGGCCGCCAAGGCGTACCCCCATCTCGACCTCCACTGGGAGGAGATCCACGACCGCTGGAACGAGCACCTCGGCGACATCGGCCTCGACCCCGAACTCTTCCGCTACCAGCGGGAGATGAACGCCGACGAGGGCGAGGCGGCCGGCCTGTTCGCGGTCAAGAAGGACTCCGACTTCACCGACCTGCTGCTCCGCGCGGTCACCGACACCCGGGACACCGACGGCCTCGCCGACCTCGTCAGCGGCTTCGGCAACAAGCTCGGCCGCCGCGCCGAGCTGACCGCCGAACGGGACTTCACCGCGGGCTCGGTCGACCTGCTCGGCCGGATCGTCGACGCCACGGCGCACCGCGCCCGGGTCCGGGACGTCCACGCGGGCGCCGAGCGCCGCACCCGCACCCTGGCCCGCCGGCTCTCCGCCCGCGCCGCCGGGGAACGGGGGCTCGCCGCCGAACTCGCCCAGCAGGTGGCGACCGCGGCCCACGCGGTCACCGAGTCCGAGCAGGCCCGCTCCCACAGCTCCCTCGTCGCCGCCGAACTCGCCTACCGCCACGCTTCCCTCGCCCTCACCGCGGCCGAGAAGGGCGCGGCCGCCCAGCGCCGCGAACTGATCGACGCCCGCACCCTGCACTCCGCCTGGCAGGCCGCCGAGGCCGTGCTCCGCCACCGCGCCGCGAGCGACCGCGCCACCCGCGTCGCCGCCGCCATCCGCGAGGCCGAGCGGGACGCCGCCCCGGCCCTCGCGGCCCGCGCCGAGGCCGCGGGCGACCTGGTGCGCGCCCTGCACGCGGCCGCCGAGGACGGCGAACGCCTCGCCAACGAGGAGGAGGAGCGTTCCCGGGCCCTCCAGGAGTCCGCCGAGGCGGCCCACCGCGACGCCACCGCCGCGGCCACCGAGGCCCAGCGCGCCCGCAGCGAGATCGGGCACCTGCGGCAGCGCCTGGCCGAGGTCGAGCGGGAGACGGCCGAGGCCGTCCGGTCCGGCTGGCTCGACGACACCGCCCCCGACGCCGACCCCGCCCGCGCGGCCCTCGCCGCGAGCGACGCGGAGAAGCCTGCCGTCGCCGCGTTCGAGGCGGCCCGCGAGACCGCCCGCGTCACCGCCGAGCGCGCCAAGGAGGCGGCCGCCGCCGAGTCCCGCGCCGAACTGGCCGCCGCCCGCGCCGAGGACGCGGCCGTCGCGGCCGAGCACGCCTACGAGGCCGAGCGCCGCGCCGCCGAGTCCCTCGCCGACGACGAACGCCTCGCCGAGCTGCTGGGGCTCGCCCATGCGCCGTCGGCGGGTCCCGCACCCGGGGCCGGCCCCGTGCCGGGCCCGCGCACCCCCGGCGACCGCACCGCCCCCGCCGCACACCAGGGCCCCGGCGCCCCCGCCGAGCGGACCTCCGGCACCCCGGACGGCACCGCCCCCGACCGGCCCGCCGCCACGGACGGACAAGCCGCCTCCGCCCCGCAAGCCGCCTCCGCCCCGCAAGCCGCCCCCGCTCCCGACGGCGCCCCCGGCCCGGGCCGCCTCACCGCCGCCGACATCGACCACTTCGCCGACGAACTGCGCGAACTGCTCGACACCTCCGTCACCTCGGCCGAACGCCAGCTCTTCGACCTGCGCACCGCCGCCGCCGACGACGCCCGCATCCTCGGCGCCCTCGGCGACGGCGGCCTCCTGCCGCCCGCCCCCGACGTCCTGGCCACCGTCGAGTACCTGGGCGAGCACGGCATCCCGGCCCTGCCCGGCTGGCGCTACCTCGCCCAGTCCGTCGACCCCGCCGACCACGCGGCCGTCCTCGCCGCCCGGCCCGAACTCGTCGACGGTGTCGTCGTCACCGACCCCGACTCGCACGCCCGCGCCCGGGAGGTCCTGGCCGGCGCCGCCCTGCTGCCCCGGTCCGCCGTCGCCGTCGGCACCGCCGCCGCGCTCCTCGCCCCGGTGCCCGGCACCGGCGGGGGAGCGCCCGCCGATGTGTTCCTCGTCCCGCCGAACCCGGCCATGCACGACGAACACGCCGCCGACGAGGAGCGGCACGCCCTGCGCGCCCGGGCGAGCGCGCGGGACGAGGAGATCCGGGCGCTCGCCGCGCGCCTCGCGGGCGACCGCTCCCTCGGCGCGCGTCTCGCCGCCTGGCGCGACGACTGCCCGCCGGGCATGCTCGCCGAACTCGCGGCCGCCGCCCACACCGCCCGCCAGGGCGCCGCCGAGGCCGAGGAGCGCCTCACCGAGGCCCGCACCGTACGCGCCGAGGCCGACGAGTCGGCGGCGGACGCGGCCCGGGTGCGCGACGAGCGGCAGGAGGCCGCGCAGCGGGCCCGCCGGGCCGCCGACGCCCTCGCGGGCCTCGCGTTCCGGCTCCGCGAGCGCGCCGCCTGGCAGCAGCAGCTGCGCGAACTGGCCGAGGACGCCGCCGAGTCGGAGGCCCGCGCCGCCGCCTGTCTGGAACGCGCCAAGGCCGCCGACGAGGACCGCCGCGCCGCCCAGCGCGCGGGCGACGACGCCCGCCGCACCGCCCGCGCCCTGCGCGCCGAGCGGGCGGAGATCGCCGGCGCCCCCGAACCGCTGCCCGAGGGCACCGGCGCGCCCCGCGCCTCCCTGCCCGCCCTGCGCGAGGCGTACCGGGCGGCCTCCCGCCTCTACGAGAAGGTCGGCGTCGGTGCCGATCTGCGGGCCGAGCAGGCCCGCGCGGAGAGCGACGAGTCCGCCGCCCTCGCCGAACTCGACCGGCTCACCAACAAGGTCCGCACCCGCGCCGCCCAGCTCCTGGAGGGCACCGACGGGGCGGACGGCCCCTCACGGCAGGCCGCCGCCGCCCGCGCCGAGTCCCTGGTGCAGATGCTGGAGACCCGCGCCTCCGAGGCCAGCGAGAAGCTGGGCCGGCTGCGCGGTGAGGCGGAGCGGCTGGCTCCGGCGGACGGCGAGGCCCACACCGCGCTGCCCGAGGACCTGGTGCCGTCCGACGCCGAGCACGCCCAGGCCCTGCTGCGCACCGCGAGCGCCGAACTGGCCGCCCGCACCGACGCGCTGGAGAGCGCCCGCACCACGCACGCCGGTCTGCTGCGCGCCCACCGCGCCGCCGAGGACGCGGCCGGCGGCTTCGACGAGACCGCCGCCCTGCTGCGCGACCTCCTCCGCGACCAGCAGCACGACGAGGAGCCCGGCCAGGAGCCGGAGCCGTACCCGGGGACGCTGGAGGAGGCCCGGGGCTCCGCCGCCGAGGCCCGCCGCTCGCTGCGCGGCTGCGCCGGGGACCTCTCGGCCGCCGAGGCCGCGGTGCGCGAGGCGTGCGACGTCCTCGTCCGCCACGCCAACTCCACCCGCTACGAGCAGGTCCGCACCCCCGCCCGCCAGCAGATCCGCGAACTGCCCGCGGCCGCGCTGCCGGACCACGCCGCGAAGTGGGCGGAGGCGTTCGCCCCGAGGCTGCGGGTGCTCACGGACGAGCTGTCCCAGCTGGAGCGCAACCGCGACACCATCGTGGACCGGCTGCGCGGACTCGTGGAGTCCGCCCTCGCCACCCTGCGCTCGGCCCAGCGCCTCTCCCGCCTGCCCGAGGGCCTCGGCGAGTGGTCGGGCCAGGAGTTCCTGCGCATCCGCTTCGAGGAGCCCGACCAGGCGACGCTGACCGAACGGCTCGGCGAGGTCGTCGACGAGGCCACCCGCGCCGCCGTCCGCAAGAACGCGGGCGGCAGCTACGGCGAGGGCCGGCGGGACGGTATGTCCCTGCTGCTGCGCGGGGTGCAGGCGGCCCTGGAACCGAAGGGCGTCGCCGTCGAGATCCTCAAGCCGGACGCGGTGCTCCGGGCGGAGCGGGTGCCGGTCGGGCAGATGGGCGACGTCTTCTCCGGCGGCCAGCTCCTCACCGCCGCGATCGCCCTGTACTGCACCATGGCCGCGCTGCGCAGCAACGACCGGGGCCGGGACAAGCACCGGCACGCGGGCACCCTCTTCCTGGACAACCCCATCGGCCGGGCCAACGCGACCTATCTGCTGGAGCTCCAGCGGGCCGTGTCCGACGCCCTCGGCGTCCAGCTCCTGTACACGACGGGCCTGTTCGACACGACGGCGCTGGCGGAGTTCCCCCTCGTCATCCGGCTGCGGAACGACGCGGACCTGCGGGCGGGGCTGAAGTACATCAGCGTCGAGGAGCATCTGCGGCCCGGTCTGCCTCAGGCCGACCCGGAGGGGGAGGCGGTCCACGGGGAGATCACGGCGACCCGGATGTTCAAGCGGGCCGCTCCGGTCCCCGCCCAGCCGGGCCCGGCCGCCGAGGGCTGACCGCCCGGGCGCCGAGGGCCGGCCCCGGGCGGGTCCGGAGGCCGGCCCTCGGCGGCCACCGAAGACCGGACCCGGGCCGCCACGGCCACCGCGTTGCTCCGCCGGCCGTCGCGTGAACGTGACAAGGGGCCCGGGGGCGCGACCGGATCAACGGTCGCGCCCCGGGCCCCTCGTGTGCGCCCGCCGCCGGGCGGCGTCCCCGGGGTCGGGTTCAAGGCTCAGGCGCGGGACAGCCGCCCCGTACCGCTCTTGCCTATCCGCCCGGCCTCGCGCGCCGCGACCCGCGCGGCCCGGCGGGCCCGGCGCCGCTCGCGCCGGAGCTGCCGGGCCGTGCTGCTCGGCACCGAGACCACGCCGTTGCGCTGGTTCCACACCTGGCGCGTCACCCACACGTCCAGCACCGCCCAGGTGGCGACCACCGTCCCCGCGACACTGGTGAGCACGGTCGGAAAGGCCAGCCAGGAATCGGTCACGGTGAACAGGAACGCCGCCATCGCCTGGATCAGCGTCACCGAGACGATGATGACCGCGCGCACGGCCGCCCTGCGGACCGGATCCGCCATACGCCGCCTGCCGTGGTCCTCCTCCACCCAGAGCGGACGCTCCGGAGCCGGCCGCCGGGGCCCGCGACCCTCCGGCCGCCCGGGCCCGGCACCCGCGGCCCCGGCACCCGCCGGACCACCCTCCCGCCGCCGTTTTTCACCCGCGGCCGCCGCGCCCGTGGCGGAACGTTCCCGCCCGGTCTCCGCGCGGCCTGCCACCGGACCGGCGGGCAGGGCGCCCGACTGCTGACGCGGCATCTGCGGCACCTCGGGCGCCTGCCGGTCGCCGCCGGACGCATCGTGCCGTCGCTCGTCCGTGTCCATGGTCCGTGTCACTCCCCGCCTCTGTCCGACTTCAGGGTGTCTGCCCGGAATCGGCCGCTCTACTCCGTGGGTTGTCCGCCGCCGGCCGTCCGCTCCCGGGGCGCCGGCGCGCCCCGACCCCGTGCGTCTGCCCTGCCGTGCGGTACCGGATGCGTCACGGCAGTGAACCGGTGTGACATCCCATCCGTATTGACGAGTGAAGTGACGAGAAGATTCCCCCGAGTTGTTCCGTGACGCATACTTCCGGCCATCTGCGGCGGTCCGGAATTCGACGGGTGACCGCCCCCTCCGGTGCTCCACCGCGATCCCACACCACCGAAATAGCAGGACATCCCGTGATCACCGCTCCGTGCCGAGGCCGAAAATCGTCCCGGACGTGCCTTCGAGTTGTACGCCCGGCAGTAGTACGCTCTCGCCGTTTGCTGACGGAACACCCGCCGAGCCGGACCGGGTTGAGCAGGGGGAGGCCATGCGCTTTCGCGGGACGTCCATCCGCCGGAAGATCGTGGCGCTTCTGCTCGTACCGCTGCTAGCGCTGACCGGCCTGTGGGGGTTCGCGACCTTTCTGACGGGCCGTGAGGCCGCCCAACTCCTCGACGCCACCGCCGTCTCCGAGGACGTCGGCACCCCCGTCGAGACCGTCGTCGACCGGATCCAGCAGGAGCGCCGCCAGACGCTCGTCTACCTCGCCGACCGCCGCGCCTCGGACGCGCAGCCCGCCCTCACCACCCGGCGCGCGGCCACCGACGAAGCCGTCGCCACCCTGCGCGCCGACACCGCCGAATCCTCCGTCCGCGACGCCATGACACCCGGGACCGCCCGCCGGCTCACCGCCGTCCTCGACGCCCTGGACGGCATGCCCGCGCTCCGCCGCTCGGTCGACGCCAACGCCGTCTCACGGCTGAAGGCCATGGACTTCTACAACGGCCTCGTCGACCCGGCCCACAGTCTCCTGCTCACCGTCCGCGCCGTCGACGACACCGACGCCGAGCGCGAGGGCCGCGCCCTCGTCGGCCTGCTGCGCGCCCGCGAGATCCTCTCCCGCGAGGACGCCCTCGTCGCCTCCGCCCTCACCACCCGCAAGGTCACCGGACCCGAGGTGCGGGCCCTCACCGACCTGGTCGCGCAGCGCAAACTCCACTACCGGATCAGCGCGGAGTCCCTGCCGGCCCGCGAACGCGAGATCGTGGAGTCCTACTGGGACAGCCCCGAGACCGCGCCCCTGCGCGAGGCCGAGGAGCGCCTGATCGCCGCGGGCCCGGACGACGGACTCGCCTCCGCCGAGATCGGCCGCTGGCAGGAGGCCGCCGCCCCCGTCCTGGACGACCTCGCCCGTGAGGCCGCCGCGGCGGGTGAGCGCCACCACGACCGCATCGAGCCCGCCGCGTACAGCGTGTTCGTCCGTGCGGGCGTCGCCGGGGTCCTCGGCTTCCTGGCCCTGCTGGTCTCCGTGGTCGTCTCCGTCCGCATCGGCCGGGAACTCGTGCGCGCCCTGACCCGGCTGCGCAAGGAGGCCCACGAGGTCGCCGGGGTCCGCCTGCCGAGCGTGATGCGGCGCCTCGCGGCGGGGGAGCCCGTCGACGTCGAGACCGAGGCGCCGCGCCTGGAGTACGGCCGGGACGAGATAGGCCAGGCGGCCCAGGCCCTCAACACCCTCCAGCGGGCCGCCGTCGAGGCCGCCGTCCGCCAGGCCGACATGCGGCGCGGGGTGTCCGAGGTCTTCGTCAACCTGGCCCGCCGCAACCAGGTCCTGCTCCACCGCCAGCTCACCCTCCTCGACGCCATGGAGCGCCGTACCGAGGACACCGAGGAACTCGCCGACCTGTTCCGGCTCGACCACCTGACCACCCGGATGCGCCGCCACGCCGAGGGCCTGGTGATCCTCTCCGGCGCCGCGCCGTCCCGTCAGTGGCGCAAGCCGATCCAGCTGATGGACGTCGTCCGCGCCGCCGTCGCCGAGGTCGAGGACTACGAGCGGATCGAGGTGCGCAGGCTGCCTCGGATCGGCGTCGGCGGCCCCGCCGTCGCCGATCTGACCCATCTGATCGCCGAACTCCTGGAGAACGCCACGGTGTTCTCCCCGCCCCACACCGGCGTCCAGGTCCTCGGCGAACGGGTGGCCAACGGCTTCACCCTGGAGATCCACGACCGGGGACTGGGCATGACACCCGACGCCCTCCTCGACGCCAACCTCCGCCTCGCCGAGACCCCCGAGTTCGAGCTCTCCGACACCGACCGCCTCGGCCTGTTCGTGGTCAGCCGTCTCGCCCAGCGCCAGAACGTGCGCGTCTCGCTCCAGCAGTCGCCCTACGGCGGTACCACGGCCGTCGTCTTCATCCCGGCCGCCCTGCTCACCGAGGCGCCCGAGACCGAGGGCACCGGCTTCCGCCTGGACCGCAGGACCGATACCGCCGGGCGGCGCGGCCCCGGCCGGCTCGCCCTCTCCCAGGCCCCGCCCGGCGCGGCCGGCCCCACGGTGCTCGACGGGCCGGTCGAACTGGAGGCCCCCATGGGCACCCTGGGCCTCGACGACACCGAGGGCCGGGACCGCGCCCGGCGGGACCGTGGCGTACGGGACACCCCCGGCCGGGACCGTGCCGGCGGCGACCGTGCCACGGCCGGGGGAGCCCTCGGCGACCTCTCCCTCACCGGACTCGCCGACCTCGACGACACCGAGAGCGAACGCGGCGGCCTCTTCCGCGCCCGCTCCCCCCGCCACGAGACCGGGACCGAGCCCGGGGAGCACCGCACACCGCCGTCCGCCGGCCCGCCGCTCGGAGCCGTGCCCCTGCCGCGCCGCCGCCCGCCCACCCTGGTCAGCGACCACGGGCGGCGCGTGGACGACCGGGGCGCCGCGGGCCGCCACCACCCCGCACCCGGGACCGGTCCCGCCACCGAAGACCTCCCCGACAAGGGCCTGACCGGCGACGACCGCCCGCGCACCGGCCCCGTCCCGCTCGCCCGCCGCACCCCGACCGGCTCCCGGGCCCGCTCCACCGCCTCCGGGCCCGTCGCCTCCGGCCCCGCCGGGGACCGCGTCCCCGACCCCGTCCCGCTGACCCCGGTGCGTCGCACCCGCCCCGCGCCGGACCGCGCCGTCCGGCCCCCCGGACCTGCCGGGGCGCGCGCCGAGAACCGGCCGCCCCGGGAGGCCGAGGACCCGGCCCGCCCCGCCGCCCCGGCCCCCGGCGGCGAGGGCCTCCCGCGGCGGGTCCGCCAGGCCAGCCTCGCCCCCCAGCTCCGCCGCCCCTCCGGCGAGGAGCCGCCCGCCCCGCCCCCGGCCGCCGGGCCGCCCGCCGAGGAGGAACGCGACGCGGAGGCGGTCCGCGCCCGGATGGCCGCCATGCAGCGCGGCTGGCAGCGGGGCCGTCGGCACAACGCCGCCCTCGCCGACCCGGACGACGCCGCCGGCCCCGCGCCCGACCGGTCGGCGGACCCCGCCACCGCGTCCGGCCCCGCGCGCAGCGGCCCCGCGCCCAACGGGCCGACGGACCCCGCCACCGACGACCACGGCGCCGGTTCCGGCCGGACCGCACCAGGAACGACACCCGAGGGGGACGGTCGATGACCGCACCGCACGCCGCAGGACCCGCCACCAGCACCCGGAACGGCGCCAGAACCGCCACCCGCCCCGCCGGCACCCCCGGCGAACTCGACTGGCTCCTCGACGAACTCGTCGACCGCGTCGCCAGCGTCCGCCAGGCCCTCGTCCTCTCCGGCGACGGCCTGGCCCGGGGCTCCTCCCGGGACCTGTCCCGGGAGGACGGCGAGCACCTGGCCGCGGTCGCCTCCGGCTTCCACAGCCTCGCCAAGGGCGTCGGCCGCCACTTCGAGGCCGGCCGGGTCCGCCAGACCGTCGTCGAACTCGACGAGGCCTTCCTCTTCGTGACCGCCGCGGGCGACGGCAGCTGCCTCGCCGTGCTGGCCGACGCCGACTCCGACGTCGGCCAGGTCGCCTACGAGATGACCCTCATGGTGAAGCGGGTCGGCGCCCACCTGGCCACCGCGCCCCGGACCGGTCCGGCCGCCGGGGGGTGAGCGGCAGCCATGGGTGAGTCCGTCCGGAACAGTCCCAGGCCGCCGCACTGGATCGACGCGGACGCCGGTCCCGTCGTCCGCCCCTACGCCATGACCCGTGGCCGCACCGGCCACGACAGCCGCCACCGCCTCGACCTGATCGCCCTGGTGATCCCCGAGGCCGCGGCCGACGACCCGGGGGCGGACCAGTCGCTCTCCCCCGAGCACGTCGAGATCGTCGAACGCTGCGGCGACGCGCCCCAGTCGATCGCCGAACTCGCCGCCGGACTCGACCTGCCCGTGGGCGTGGTCCGGGTCCTGGTCGGCGACCTCGTGGACGACGCCCTCGTCCATGTGACCCGTCCCGTACCGCCGGCGGAACTGCCGGACGTCAGCATTCTGCGCGAGGTGATCAATGGCCTTCGGGCGCTCTAGCCGCCGAACGGCACCGGTCGAGCCGGTGACGTTGAAGATCCTGGTGGCGGGCGGCTTCGGTGTCGGCAAGACCACCCTGGTCGGCGCCGTCAGCGAGATCAGACCGCTGCGCACCGAGGAGACGCTCAGCGAGGCCGGGCGGCCCGTCGACGACGTCTCGGGCGTCGAGTCGAAGTCCACGACCACCGTCGCCATGGACTTCGGCCGGATCACGCTCCGCGAGGACCTGGTGCTCTACCTGTTCGGCACCCCCGGGCAGGACCGGTTCTGGTTCCTCTGGGACGAACTCGCCCAGGGCGCCCTCGGCGCCGTGGTCCTCGCCGACACCCGCCGCCTCGGCGACTGCTTCGCCGCGGTCGACTACTTCGAGCGCCGGGGCATCCCCTTCGCCGTCGCGGTCAACTGCTTCGAGGGGGCGGAACGGTTCACCGCGGAGGCCGTGCGCGGCGCACTCGACCTGGACGAGGACGTGCCCC
Organism: Streptomyces sp. NPDC005805; assembly: GCF_040630445.1. Lineage (NCBI taxonomy): Bacteria > Bacillati > Actinomycetota > Actinomycetes > Kitasatosporales > Streptomycetaceae > Streptomyces > Streptomyces sp. NPDC005805. The sequence goes on along the minus strand of NZ_JBEXXN010000010.1, from coordinate 9,764 downwards.
TGCTCATGGGCGACGCCCGCGACCGCGAGTCCGTCAAGAACATCCTGGTGACCGTGGTCGAGCACGCCCTCGCCCGGGTCGACCACATCCCGGAGCCCGCCGTGACCTGAAGCCCCCGCGCGGTCCGCGCGAGCACGGCCCGTACCCCCACCGACCGGGGTACGGGCCGTGCGTCCGCGGGGCGGGCCCGCCGTGGGAGCGGTCCCGGTGAACCGGCAGTGTTCTCCTGACGTGACGACACGTCAAGGCTGTTGACGCGAGGTCCGGTTCCCGGCCGGAGCCGCCCTGGTCAGCCGTTCTGGGCCAGCCACTTCTGCGCGGTCTCCGCCAGCTCGTGGTCCCGGCCCGCCAGCATCATCCGGATCATCTGCGCGTCCCCGCGCAGCGACCAGGCCGGGTGCCCGAAGGTCGCCGGATTGTTCCTCTCGATGAGGAAGTGCGCGGGCCAGGCGGTCCCGTAGCCGATCAGCGGCAGCGCGGCCGCGTACCGCCACCGGCCCCGGGCCAGCCCGTACGCGCTGATCGCCAGCCCGGTCAGAGTGCCCGTCAGATGCACCCACCGGGTCGCCGCGCGGGAGTGCATCGCCACGTAGTACGGCCAGAACTCCTCGTACGTCGCGAAGTGCCGCTCGAAGGTCCGCTGCTCACTGGTCTGCTGCGTCATGACCGCACGGTAGCCCCGGACCGCCCCGCCGTCAGCCTGCCCGACCGGACCCGTTCGCGCCGCCCTGGCCGAGGGACCGCCACGCCACCGGGCGCACCCCCACCGGGACGCCCGGCAGGCGGACGAGGGTCGGATCGACGGTCCCGCCCTGCGCTGTGCCCCGACCGAGCGGAGAACCTAACGGAACGAGCGCATCCGCCCACCGTCCCCCACCGCCCGCCCCGGCGAAGGGTCCCGTCGGCTACAGTCCGAACGTGTCCAGCCACTCCCACTGCGGCCACTGCGGAGCGCCGTTCGGCGCGGACGCCGGCTGGCCGCGCGTCTGCCCCGCCTGCCGCGCGACCACCTACCGCAACCCTCTCCCCGTCGCCGTCGCGCTGCTGCCCGTCACCGGAGACGGCCCGCAAGACGCCCCCGGCCTCGTCGTCGTCACCCGCGCCATCGAACCCGCCCTCGGCGGGACCGCCCTGCCCGGCGGCTTCATCGACCACGGAGAGGACTGGCGGCACGCCGTGGTCCGCGAACTCCGCGAGGAGACCGGCATCGAGGCCGCCCCGGACGACGTACGGCTCGCCGACGCGCTGAGCTCACCCCACGGCCATCTCCTCCTCTTCGGCCTGCTGCCGCCCCGCCCCGCCGACGCCCTGCCACCGGTCCGGCCCACCGAGGAGACCGACGGCTGGCACATCCTGCGCGCCCCGGAGGAACTGGCCTTCCCCCTGCACACCGTGGCCGTCCGCAACTGGTTCACCGGCGCCTACGCCACCCGCTGACCAGCCCCCGGGCGTCGCCCCGTCACCCCAGCCCGCGCACCCGCACCGGCCCGCGCGCCGGCACCCGCTCCTCACCCGCGACCCGCTCCACCACCACGGCCCCGCCCTCCCACCGGGTCACCAGCCGCTCGGCCCGGGGCCGTACCCAGCCGTCACCCGCCTCGCGCACCACCAGACCGCCACCCGTCCGCCCCTCGGCCGGCGCCCAGGCCTCCAGCTCGGCGCCCCCGTCCGCGCCGCGCACCGCGAGCACGGACCCGGCCCGCGCCAGCACCGGGACCCGCCCCCTCGGCGCGTCCACCAGCACCCGGCCCGGCCCTTCATGGACGGCCCCGGTCGCCGTGTCATACCAGCGCCCCCGCGGCAACCGCACCGCCCGCCGCACGCACCCCGGCTCCAGCACCGGCGCCACGAGCAACGCCTCGCCCAGCAGAAAGGCGTCCTCGCACTCCCGCAGCCTCCGGTCGCGCGGACTGCCCCACCACAGCGGCCGCACCACCGGCGCCCCCGTCCACCGGGCCAGACACGCGAGCGACAGCAGATACGGACGTAGCCGCTCCCGCTCCCGCAGCACCGCCTCCCCCTCCGCCGACCCGGACGCGTCCCCCCGGCCGGTGCGCAGCAACGGCAGAAACGCCGCCAACTGGAGCCGCCGCAGCGCGAGTTCGGCATCCTCCACGGTCCCGTCCGCCACCGTGTCCAGCCCGGCGAACGGCACCCCGCACAGACCCAGCCCCAGCACCTGCGCCAGCCCCGCCCGCAGCCCCGGCCAGCCCGCCGGCCCGTCCCCGCACCACACCGCCCCGTACCGCTGCGCCCCGACCCGGCCGTCGTACGTCACGACGAACGGCCGCTCACCGGGGCGCGCCGCCCGCAGCCCCGCATACGCGGCCCGCGCCGACGACAGCCCGTCCCGTCCCTGCGCCGCGTCCGCGACCGCCGCCGGGGCGGGGGAGCGCGGCACCCCGGCGGCCCGCCCCGCCGACCGGTCCCGGAAGACCCCGGAGAACCCCTGCGCCGGCAGGGCCTCGCACCAGGCACCCCACTCCTCCTCCGGCGGGGCGCCGGAGCCCGCCGTCCGCACCAGCCGTACCCCGTCCTCGCCCAGCGACTTGGCGAGCGCCGGCAGATCGGGCGGCCCCTCCGGCACCTCGCCGGACGCGGGAGCCACCCCGCCGGACCCGGAAGCCCGCGAGGGCGACCGGTCCGCGCCCGCCGCCCCGCCGCCGTCCTCCCCCTCCCCGACGTGCACGGCCGAGGGGACCACCCCGCGCTCCGCCCACCCCGCCACCAGCCCCCGCAGCTCCCGCTCGCCGACCGGCCCGCCCAACGCGTGATGCCGGCCCAGCGCCCACACCGGCGGCAGCGAGGCCCGGCCGGTCAGCCGCGCGAACCCGTCCAGGACCCTGGCCGGACCGCCCACCAGCACCCAGCTCCGCAGCGGCCCGCCGTCCATCCGCCACTCCACCGACCCCGGCCGGTCATGGCCCGAACCGGCGCCCTCCTCGCCCTCCCGCACGGTCACCCGGCCGTCCACCCCGTGTCGTGGAACGCCAGATGCGTCCCGGCGTCGGCCACCACCAGGTGCACCGGCATCACCGCGCCCCCGGCCGCACCATCCGGCGCCGCGTCCCCCAGCACCACCGGTGTCTCCCGCACCCGGGGCCCCTCGGACCGGCCGCCCAGCCCGAACACCCGCGCGTCCGGGGCGATCTCGCTGCGCACCAGCCAGCGCGCGGCCCGGCGTGCCGGGCCGCCGTCCGCACCGTCCCGCTCCCACCAGCGCGGCGGCAGATCACGGCGCAGCACCACCCCGCCCGGTGTCCGGTACTCCACCGCGCCCGTGCGCGAGACCGCGACCGTCATCCGCTCCGACACCACCCGCCAGCCGCCGTCCATGTCCGGCTCCAGGGAGGTGCGCGGGTCCGGCTGCGGCGGCGGCCCGGCCAACGCCGACGACGGCCCGGGCGCCGCCCCGTCCCAGCCGCAGAAGACCGCGCCGCCCGCCGTCACCACCACCCGCAGCTCGGACCGGGCGAAACGGACCACGCCCCCGCCCGCCGAGGACTCGGCCCCGGTCACCTCACCCGGCACCCGGGCCCGCTCGCCGCCGCGCGCCGCCGACCCGGCACCGGCCCCCGCCTCCCCGGCGCCCGGCGTTTCGGTACCCGACGTCCCGGCGCCCGGCGCAAAGGGCCACACCGGGCGCACCCCACCGGGCCCCCGGCCCGAACCGAACCACTTCACCGCACGCAGCAGACCACGACCGTCCATACCGCTCACCCTGCCACCCGACCCCCGGTGACCGAGAGGGTGTTCAACTGCCGTTCACCGTGGTCGGAGCACTCAGGGGCACCCGTGGTGGGAGCACATAGGGGCACCGTGGTGGGAGCACATAGGGACACGTCCGACCATGGGTGATGAGCCCTGGTGTGAACGACGATCACATGGCATCGTCCCTGTCAGCCCGCCTCCGCGCACACCCCGCCCGAACGCGGGCCGGCGCAGACACCGCGCACCACCGCACGCAGACCCAGCCCGGGAGCCGCCCCATGACCTCAGCAGCGAACCCTGCCCCGCTCTGGCAGCCCGACTCCGAGCGCATCGCCGCCGCCCGCGTCACCCGCTTCCAGGCGTGGGCCGCCGACCGCCACGGAGCCCCGGCCGACGGCGGCTACCCGGCGCTGCACCGCTGGTCCGTCGACGAGCTGGAGACCTTCTGGCAGGCCGTCGCCGAGTGGTTCGAGGTCCGCTTCACCACCCCGTACGACCGCGTCCTCGCCGACCGGTCCATGCCCGGCGCCCACTGGTTCCCCGGCGCCACCGTCAACTACGCCGAACACGCCCTGCGCACCGCCGAGGACCCGGCCCGCGCCCAGGAGGCCGCACTCCTCTGCGTGGACGAGACCCAGCGGATCACGCCCGTGAGCTGGGCCGAGCTGCGCCGCCAGGTGGGCGCCCTCGCCGCCGGACTGCGCGCCCTCGGCGTCCGCCCGGGCGACCGCGTCAGCGGCTACCTCCCCAATGTCCCCGAGGCCGTCACCGCCCTCCTCGCCACCGCGGCCGTCGGCGCCGTGTGGACCTCCTGCGCCCCCGACTTCGGCGCCCGCAGCGTCCTCGACCGCTTCCAGCAGGTCGAACCCGTCGTCCTGTTCACCGTCGACGGCTACCGCTACGGCGGCAAGGAGCACGACCGCCGCGAGACCGTCGCCGAACTCCGCCGCGAGCTGCCCTCCCTGCGCGCCGTCGTCCACATCCCCCTGCTCGGCACCGACGCCCCCGACGGCGCCCTCGACTGGTCCGCCGTCACCGCGGGCGACACGGAACCCGTCTACGAACCGGTCCCCTTCGACCACCCGCTGTGGGTCCTCTACTCCTCCGGCACCACCGGACTGCCCAAGGCCATCGTCCAGTCCCAGGGCGGCATCCTCCTGGAACACCTCAAGCAGCTCGGCCTCCACTGCGACCTCGGCCCCGGCGACCGCTTCTTCTGGTACACCTCCACCGGCTGGATGATGTGGAACTTCCTCGTCTCCGGCCTGCTCACCGGCACCACCGTGATCCTCTACGACGGCAGCCCCGGCTACCCCGCCGTCGACGCCCAGTGGGCCGTCGCCGAACACACCGGCGCCACCCTCTTCGGCACCTCCGCCGCCTATGTCATGGCCTGCGCCAAGGCCGGCGTCCACCCCGGCCGCGACCACGACCTCTCCCGCGTCGCCTGCGTCGCCACCACCGGCTCCCCGCTCCCGCCCGACGGCTTCCGCTGGCTGCACGACGAGGTCCGCGAGGACCTGTGGATCGCCTCGGTCAGCGGCGGCACCGACGTGTGCAGCTGCTTCGCCGGCGCCGTCCCCACCCTCCCCGTGCACATCGGCGAACTCCAGGCCGCCTGCCTCGGCACCGACCTCCAGTCCTGGGACCCCCAGGGCAAGCCGCTCATCGGCGAGGTCGGCGAACTGGTCGTCACCAACCCCATGCCCTCCATGCCCGTCCGCTTCTGGAACGACCCCGACGGCAGCCGCTACCACGACTCCTACTTCGACATGTACCCCGGCGTCTGGCGCCACGGGGACTGGATCACCATCACCGGGACCGGCTCCGTCGTCATCCACGGCCGCTCCGACTCCACCCTCAACCGGCAGGGCGTCCGCATGGGCTCCGCCGACATCTACGAGGCCGTCGAACGCCTCCCGGAGATCCGCGAGTCCCTGGTCATCGGCCTGGAGGAACCCGACGGCGGCTACTGGATGCCCCTCTTCGTGCACCTCGCCGACGGCGCCGTCCTCGACGACGCCCTGCGCGACCGCGTCAAGCACACCATCCGTGAACAGCTCTCCCCGCGGCACGTCCCCGACGAGATCATCGAGGTCCCCGGCGTCCCGCACACCCTGACCGGCAAGCGCATCGAGGTCCCCGTCAAGCGCCTCCTCCAGGGCACCGCCCTCGCCAATGCGGTCAACCCCGGCTCCGTCGACAACCTCGACCTGCTCCGCTTCTACGAGGAAGTGGCCCGCACCCGCGGCAGCCGCGACTGACACCACCCGGCCCGCCCCGGCACCCGGGGCGGGCCACCCCCACTGTCAGTGCCGTCACTTACCGTGAGAATCCAGTGACCGAAAGCTCTCACGGGGGGTACCAGCATGACCGAGACAGGCCGCCGCGCACGCCCGGCGCAGACCGCCGCCCTGCGGCGCGCACTCCGCCGCGAAGTCCCCAGCACCGTCGGCATCCTCGCCGACCCGCGCGACTTCACCGCCATGCGCCGCTACCGCACCTTCACCTTCGACGACCACACCGCCTACCTCCGCCAGTCCGAACGCCTCCTCAATGACCTCGCGGGCCGGCACCTGCACACCACCCTCGCCCTCTTCGACCCCGACGACTACGCCGAGTTCTGCGCCGAGACGGGCCTCGAACCGGACAGCGCGGCCACCCGCAGCCGCTACACCGCGGACATCGCCGCCCGCGGCGTCACCGTCCCCTATACCGGGGCACCCCTCGTCGACCTGCTGCCCCACCTCGTCGACGCCGCCGTCCGCCACGCCACCTGGCAGTACGCCACCCTCCTCCTCGCCGACCTGGGCGACTGCGCGCAGTGCGGCCACGACACCGGGCGCTCCGCCTTCGACCGCGCCTCCCGCGTCGTCCACCGCATCCTCGACCTCGCGGGCCCCGGCAGCCACCACCTCGTCTGCAGCGTCCCCGCGCCCGACGAACAACTCCTCGCCGTCCTGCATGCCGAGGGCGACCCCGGCCGCACGGCCACCACCGTCGACGCGGACACCGGTGCCCAGTTCGTCACCGTCCTCGCTGCGGGCCTCGCCCTCGAAGGCCCCGGCGGCATCGTCCTGCGCACCGTCCGCCCCGGCCTCCCCGACCACCTCCACGGCTGGCGGCTGACCGGCGGCCGGGTCGCCCCGCTCACCGCGGGCGAGGTCTTCAGCGCCTACTGCACCGACGCCGCCACCGGCGAACCCGTCCCGCCCGAGCCCGGCGTCGAATACTGCGCGGGCTTCCCCCTCCCACCGGACGACCCGGAGGCCCACCACCACTGACCACCGCCGCACCCACCGGCCCCTCATGCCCCGGACACGCCGCAGGGGGCTCCCCGCCGTCCCGGCGGAAAGCCCCCTGCGCTCAATGACCGGATGCGGCTCCGGCGGCCCCGCGGCTACTCGCCGGAGAGCACCGCCTGGGCGGCCAGCCGCGCCTCCTCGGCGGTGTCGGCCGCGCGCGCCGCCGAAGCGGCCCGCTCGCACTGCGCGAGCGTGTACTTCGCCAGCGTCGCCCGCACATAGGGAATCGACGCGGCGCCCATCGACAGCGACGTCACACCCAGGCCCGTCAGCACACAGGCCAGCAGCGGATCGGAGGCCGCCTCGCCACAGACACCACAGCTCTTGCCCTCGGCCTTGGCCGACTCGGCCGACAGCGCGACCAGATCCAGCAGCGCCGGCTGCCACGGGTCCTGGAGCCGGGACACCGCGCCCACCTGACGGTCGGCGGCGAAGGTGTACTGCGCCAGGTCATTGGTCCCGAGGGAGAGGAACTCGACCTCCTGGAGAATCGAGCGCGCCCGCAGCGCGGCCGAGGGGATCTCGACCATGGCGCCGAACTTCGCCTGCAGCCCCGCCTCACGGCACGCGTCCGCGAACGCCCTGGCGTCCGTACGGTCCGCCACCATCGGCGCCATGACCTCCAGATACACCGGGAGGCCGTGCGCCGCCTTGGCCAGCGCGGTGAGCTGGGTCCGCAGCACCTCCGGGTGGTCCAGCAGACTGCGCAGCCCCCGCACACCGAGCGCCGGGTTCGGCTCGTCCGCCGGAGTCAGGAAGTCCAGCGGCTTGTCCGCGCCCGCGTCCAGCACCCGCACGACCACCCGGCCCTCGGGGAACGCCTCCAGCACCTGCCGGTACGCCTCGACCTGCTTCTCCTCGGAAGGAGCCTGCTTGCTGTCGTCCAGGAACAGGAACTCCGTGCGGAAGAGCCCCACGCCCTCCGCGCCCGCGTCCACGGCCGCCGGCACATCACCGGGGCCGCCGACATTGGCCAGCAGCGGCACCTTGTGCCCGTCGGACGTCGCCCCCGGCCCGGTCGACGCCGCGAGCGCCGCCTTCCGCTCGGCCGCGGCCCGCTCCATCTCCGTCCGCCGCTCCTCGGTCGGGTCGACGAAGATCTCGCCGGTGCTCCCGTCCACGGCGACGAGCGTCCCCTCGGCCAGCTCACCGGCACCGGGCAGCGCCACCACGGCCGGCACCCCGAGCGCCCGCGCCAGGATCGCGCTGTGACTCGTCGGCCCGCCCTCCTCGGTGACGAAGCCGAGCACCAGCGCCGGGTCCAGCAACGCGGTGTCGGCGGGCGCCAGGTCGCGGGCGATCAGCACATAGGGCTCGTCGCTGTCCGGCACACCCGGCATCGGCACCCCGAGCAGCCGCGCCACGATCCGGTTCCGCACGTCGTCCAGGTCCGCGACCCGCCCGGCCAGGTAGTCCCCGGCCCCGGCGAGCAGCGCCCGATACGCGGCGAACGCGTCGTACACCGCGCGCTCGGCCGTGCTGCCGACGGCGATCCGCCGTTCCACGTCCGACATCAGCTCGGGGTCCTGGGCCATCATCGCCTGGGCCTCCAGGACGGCCTGCGCCTCGCCGCCGGCCAGATTGCCCCGGGCGATCAGGTCCGCGGCCACGGCCTCGACGGCCTGGCGCGCGCGCCCCTGCTCCCGCTCCGCGTCCTCGGGCGGGGCCTGCTTGGCCGGGGGTTCGAGGACCGCCGTGCCCATGTGCCGCACTTCGCCGATCGCCACCCCGTGGCTCACGCCGACGCCTCGCAGCGTTGTCTCCATCTCACCGTCTCCGCTCGGGCGGCGACCGCTGCCGCCGCGTTGGTTGTCCGACCCGCCGTCACCGGCGGACGCAGGTCACTGCCAGCCGAAGAGGACGTCTCCGTCCTTCACCTCTCCGCCCTCGCGGACCTCGGAGAGCGAGTCGGGCGTGGCCTCCAGGGCCACGACGGGACAGATCGGCGACTTGCCCGCGGCCTCGACCTCGGTCGGGTTCCAGCGGATGACGGCCTGGCCGCGCTGCACGGTGTCGCCCTTGTTGACGAGGAGTTCGAAGCCCTCGCCGTTGAGCTGCACGGTGTCGATGCCCAGATGCGTCAGCACCCCGTGCCCTTCCGCGTCCACGACGACGAAGGCGTGCGGGTGCAGGGAGACGACGATGCCGTCGACGGGAGCCACGGCTTCGGAGGGGCCCCGATCGGGATCGATCGCCGTCCCCGGACCGACCATCGCGCCGGAGAACACGGGGTCGGGCACGGCCGCGAGCCCGATGGCCCGTCCGGCGAGAGGGGACGTCACTGTGGTCATGGAGCCTCCCAGGGCGGGGATTTGGTGCTGCGCCGTCACGGCCTGTACCCGGACGGCACACTGTTGAGCAGGGTATGTCACGTGAAGTTCAGTTTCCGCCTGAAACCTACGAGTTGGCGGATCCAGGGAGCATCACAAACGGTTTGCCTCGTCTGCGCACAAGCTGTAGTCTCGACCACCTGCCTCGCTCCGGCGCGACATCGAGTCGGAGGCCGGCGGCGCTCATCAAGCCGAGATCCTAACTGGTCTAAACCACTGCTGTCCGCAGGGTGGTGGTCAGAGGGACCTGAAAAGGCTGATAGAGTTTGGAACACCGAAGGGAAGCGCCCGGAGGGTCTCTGTGAAAAGAGCCCGAAGGAAGCGTCCGTTCCTTGAGAACTCAACAGCGTGCCAAAAATCAACGCCAGATTAGTTGATACCCCGTCCAGCCGACAGGTTTGTTGGTTGGTCGAGGTTC